>JAPPJA010000375.1 GCA_028874675.1 Chloroflexota bacterium | reverse complement strand
GGGGTAAATTATCCGGGCACCCGGGGGGGCGGGGGGCGGGGGGGGGGGCCGGCAAAAAACAAAACCCGCCGCCCCCCCCTTTGTGGGGGGGGGCCTAAAGCAGGTTCTCGGCGCTCAAATGGTCAGCGATACGAATAAAATGTACTACTGCTAGGAGCCTCCGAGAATATTCCTCCAAGTGGGGAATCTGTGAATACCTTACCAGTTCTCCTGAAAGGGCGGCAAGGGGAAAGCTTGCCGGTTTTCCTGCGTTTTATGTTTCCTTTAGTTCTTTCCCCTGTGCCAAATCCTGGACCACACTCCTGGCCGGTGTTCCTGGCGACGGGCCAGCCCGTCAAAGTCCCTGGTGTGGCCCGTTGGGTGGCCGGCGGGACTGTCGCCGGCCTCCGGGTTATCGAAAAAATCCGCGGCGGCTGCCACCGGACTGGCGGCGAAGAAAACTGGGCACGTCGAGGTCATCCATGCTGTCCTGGGGGATGTCCTGCAACAGCTGCTGGAGCTCGGCTTCACGCTGCCGCTGGCTGTCCTGGAGCACCGGGAAGGCGGCCGCCACCATGGTCATCTTCACCTCGTCTTCCAGCCGAGGGTCGCGGCTGGTGCCGAAGATGATGTTGGCCTCGGGGTCGGACATCTCTTCCAGGACGGCGGCGGCTTCCTGGACTTCCTGCAGGGAGAGGTTGGTGCCGCCGGTGATGACGAACAGTATCCGCTTGGCGCCGTCCATGGCGATGTCCAGCAGGGGACTTTGGGTGGCCATCTTGGCCGCTTCAACGGCCCGCTTTTCGCCCTTGCCCCGGCCGATGGCCAGCCAGGCGGGACCGGCGTTGGCGAGGATGGTCTTGACGTCGGCAAAGTCCACATTGATTTCGCCGGGCACGGTCACCACTTCGGCAATGGCCTGCACGCCCTGGTGCAATACGGAGTCGGCCATCTTGAGGGCGTCTTCCCAGGTGAAGGTCTGGTCCCTTTCCTGGTTCAGGTCCAGCAGGCGGTCGTTTGGGATCACGATGACGGTGTCGGCGTGGTCCTTCAGCCGCTCGATGCCTTCGTCGGCATTCTTGCGGCGGGCCGCGGCCTCGAAGGAGAAGGGACGGCTGACGACGGCCACGGTGAGGGCGCCGGCTTCCTTGGCGATCTGGCTGACCACCGGGGCTGCGCCGGTGCCGGTGCCGCCACCCATGCCCACGGCTACGAAGACCATGTCGGCGCCATCCACTGCCTTTTCAATTTCGGCGCGGCTTTCTTCCGCCGCCTGGCGTCCCAGCTCGGGCTGAGCGCCGGATCCAAGCCCACGAGTAAGGCTCTGGCCCATGGCGATGCGGTGGGAAACGTCGCACCGGAAGAGGTGCTGGGCGTCGGTATTCAGAGCGTAGTACTCCACCACCGGGAGCTTGTCCTTGTACATGCGGCTGACCGCGTTGCTGCCGCCTCCGCCAACTCCCATAACCTTGATCATGGGCACGCCCCGAGCGATTTCCGGAATGGCGTTGTAGTTTTCGTTATTGTCTCTGCCGGGTTCCCAGGATGCTGAGCTTCCAAATACCATAATCACATTCCTCCGAAGTACAAATGGACAAAGATTCGTTTATTCCGCTTTCCTGATGAGTCCGGGCCTGACGGGTTACCCGGCGCCGCCGGGCTGGCCCGGTCCGGTCGAAGCTATTCTCTTTCCGCGGCAACCTTGGGTGTGTCCTTCTCCTTGTTGCGCTTGAAAATGTTGAACAGGGACCTGTAACCCCTGGTAGAGTCCTCGGGCGCTCGGTAAGTGCGCCCCTCGCCCTGGTGCTTGATTCCCCAGAGCAGAGTGCCGACTGCGGCGGAGAACCCGGGTTTTCGCAGCTGGGTAGGCAGGCCCGTCACGCCAGTGGGGTAAGCAACGCGCACGGGCTCGCCCAGAACGCTTTCGGTGAACTCCTGGAGACCGGCGATTTCGGCGGTGCCGCCGGTGAATACCACGCCCCCGTCGGGCAGCCGGTTGATTCCGGCCTGGGACATGCGCTGCACCACCATCTGCAGAATTTCAGACATCCTTGCGTTCAGGGGTTCGCACAGGTGGCGCCTTTTCACCAGCTTCTGGGGCTGGCCCTGGCCGCCGGACAGGAGCACTTCTTCATCCGGGTCCACCAGTTCGGGCATGATATTTCCCCGCTTGATCTTCGCTTCCTCCGCCACGTGGAAGGGAATACGCTCGGCAACCGCCAGGTCCCGAGTCAGCTGGCTCCCGCCAACCGGGAGCACGGTAGAGAACCAGGGGCTGCCGTACTGAAATACCGTGACGTCGGTAGTGCCGCTGCCTATGTCAATAAACAACACCCCCATTTCCCGCTCGTCGGCGGTCAAAGTGGACTCTGCTGATGCCAGGGACTGGAGGACGAGACTGTTAACGGGAAGCCGGTTGGCCTCCACGGCGTTAACGGTATTCTTCAGAATAGTCGCGTCTCCTACCGCGATGTGGGCTTCCAGTTCCACCTTGGTGGCGTGCAGACCAATAGGATTGCGAACACCGGATAGTCCATCCACTGAGTACCCGATGGGAATAATATGAAGTATTTCTTGCCCTTCTCCCAATGTGGGGAAGGATGACTGGATGAACCGGTGCATATCGCCTGAGGTAATGCTTCCCAGGTCAGTGGGATGGTCCATTACATCCTTGAGGTTGGTGCTGCGAATGTGCCCGCCGCTGACCACCACGTAGGCGCTGGGGTTGTAGCCCTTGCCCACGTATCGCTGGGCCTCCTCGACGGAACAGCGAACCGCCTCCCTGACTTCCGTCATGTTGTCGATGCAGCCCTTCTGCATCCCCTGGGACGGTGCGATGCCGGTGCCGAGCACCTTCAGCTCGCCTTCGCTGCCCACCCGGGCCACGACGGTGACAACCTTGCTGCTGCCGATATCCACTGCCGTGTAGAAAGTTTCTCTAGCCAAGATGTGCCGTCCTTTGTTAACCAGAGTTCCTGAATGGGTACATCCGCGCTGTCCGCCAGCGTGGGCGGATGTTCCCAGGCTTAATTCTCCGTACCACCCTGCTCGGCCAGCCGTTGGGCCACCCTTAACCGGGCGCTGCGACTGCGGGGATTGGCTGCCACCTCTTCGGCGCCTGGCCGAATAATCCGCCGGTTGACCAGGCTCAGCCTGGGCCGGTGCTGGCATACGCAGACCGGCAACCCCGGCGGGCAGAGGCACTGCGCCGCCTCCCGAGCCAAAAAGTTCTTTACCAGCCGGTCCTCCAGGCTGTGGTAGCTGATGACCGCTACCCGGCCCTGGGGGGCCAGCAATTCCACCGCTGCCTCCAGTCCCGCGCTCAGGGTATTGAGTTCGTCGTTTACCGCTATGCGCAGGGCCTGGAAAGTGCGGGTGGCCGGATGGGTCCTGGCGGGCCTTCTGCCACCACGTCTGCCCGAGCCTCCCGCGGCCCGCCGACCCAATACGCCTGCCACCAGGCTTGCCAGCGCTCCCGTGGTCCCAACGGGTCTCTGGCGGACAATGGCCGCTGCGATGGCTGCGGCCCTCGGCTCTTCGCCGTATTCCCGAATAACGGCGGTCAGGTCATCCCGGGACCAGTGGTTCACAATGTCCGCCGCTGTGGGAATGTTCGCTTCCGGATCAAACCGCATATCCAGGGGTTCATCACGCTGGAAACTGAACCCGAATCCGGTAGCGTCCACCTGCCGAGAAGATATCCCCAGGTCCAGCAGAACTCCGTCCGCCCTCGCTTCCACACCCCAGGCCCCCTGGACCAGGGATACCATTTCGGCGTAGCTGCCCAGTACGGGAGTAAACCTCACTCCGAAGGAAACCAGGCGCTGCTGAGCTCGGACTAAAGAACGAGGGTCCAGGTCGATACCACACACTCTCCCTTGCGGAGAGGACGCCCGGAGGAAGGACAACGCGTGTCCTCCATCCCCCACCGTAGCATCCACAAACACACCGTCCGGACGTACCCCCAACTGACCCAAAACCTCCGTCAGCAACACGGGAAGGTGAAAAGGAACCGTTGCCCCTTCTGCCTGATCTGTCAAAACTGACCTACCGGGCTCCTGGCCGCTGGCGAATGTAATACGAGGGAAACGCCGGGCCGGACATTCCTTGCCAATGAGCTGACAGAGAAACCACTATCTTCCTTTGGGACGCCCCGTTCTCTGTCCAGATAACCGGGGAAGTAGAGCGGGTTACCGGGGCCGCCTGACGCAGAAACACCGAAAATTTCGGGGAACGAAAGCGGCAAACCGGCATTGCCTGGTTCACTGGGTCCCGACTCGACCGTACCCGGTCCGACGATTGATCGACATCTCTCCCAACTCTTGGAAGTTTCGAGAGAGTCTTCAGAGACCGATGCGGGACTCTGCAGCAGCCCCGAACGGCGGTTAAGTAGAGTGATACGGAGATGTGATCCACCCACAAACCCCTCACCACAATCACTGGGTTGACGTTAACAATTGCCGAAAGACAGTGTCAACGGAAGAAACGGCCAGTTTTTGACAATTTTGAGAAAAACCCATTTTTGGTCGATTTTTCAGAACTATTTTAGCGATTGGCCATGTTATCCGGGCGGAAACCGAGGGGGTTACTGAAAAATGCTTTCCGCTCACGGGTCACCCTCGTGCCGGCCACGGTATCCGAGGTATGGCTGAATGGTGTATTTCCAGCCTGCCGGCAGGAACTCGATAGCTGACCGGAAGAACGCCCGGACCAGTGTCAACGGGATTCTCTGCGAACCATCACGTTGCCCGAAACCGCTGGCAGCGGGGATGTACATATTCCGGCAAGGCGACAACATCCACCCGGGAACAAAATCGCCGCGGGTTGCGTCTTAAGGGGTGTAAACAGCAGACCCTGAGGAGGTTTGGTCAAAATGTTTCCTGTACGACGTAACCTGGCAGTGGTTTCAATGGCCCTCCTGGCGCTGGCTGCGGTGGCATGCGGCCAGTCCCCGGACCCTGGCGCTACCGGGCCCTCGGAGGAGTCCCAGACTGCGGCGGCAGTACCGGCGGACTCTCTTTATGCTCCGACCGCTCCCGAACCCCTGACCGACGCGGCCCCGCCACGAATAGATCGAAACATGGCTGAGGCAGAGCCGGAGAAGATGGAAAGACCCACTTCGGCCCCGGCAGCGGAGGAATCTCCGGCGATGGCAGCGGAGGAATCTGCCCAATCCCCGCCTCCGATTGAAAGCTTTGCCCTGAGCCGTCCCTCGGATAGCGCCGGAGCTCAGGGCCCCGCTGGGCCGGTCGGGGCGCAGGGCTCGCCGGAACCGGTCGACGCCAGGAGACCGGTCGGCCCACAGGGAGACACCAGCGCCCCTGCGGAAGCGGCTTCAGCTGCTCCGACGCAACCGACCGGACCCCAGGGTACGCAGGGTCCGACTGCCTCAATGTCCGGCCACCCTGGCCCGACGGCGGCGCCTTCCACGGCAGCCAGAGGCGGTCCGGGGCAGTCCCAGCCGGGGGCCACCACCTTCCAGGACAACTGGAGAATTCCAGCCGTCTCCACTTACGAAGATGCCGTGTCCACTTTCAGCCTGGACACCGACCGAACTTCCTATCGCCTGGCGCTCAACTGGGCCAGCCAGGGTTACCAGGTGGATCCGGACTCGGTGAGGGCGGAGGAGTGGATCAACTCCTTCAACTACGGCTACGCCCAGCCCACCCGGGATGACGAGTTCGCCATCTACTCCGACATTTACCGTCATCCCCTGGACAACGGCAAGCACGTTGCCAGGGTGGCCTTCCAGGCCCCCGACCTCAGGGATGACTCCAGGCCCTTGAATGTAACGCTGGTGCTGGACGCTTCGGGGTCCATGGCCGACGGAAACCGGGTTGATATCGCCCGGGCCGCCGCGGAAAGCATCCGGCAGAGTCTCCGGCCCCGGGACAGGGTAGCGGTGGTCCATTTTACCGACACGGTTATCCGGAACCTGACGGTTGAACACTCTAACCCCGATGACCGGGACGTTCGCCGGTCCATTCAGCGGCTGGAGCCCAACGGCGCCACCAACGTGCAGGCGGGCCTGGACCTGGGGATGAAACTGGCGGACCAGGCCAGGCGGCAGCGCGCCGAAGCCTACAATTACGTTGTTCTTATGTCCGACGGGGTTGCCAATGTGGACGCCACCAATCCCTTTGGGATTCTGGAATCGGCGGGGGACCACAACCGGACGAATCCCATCCGCCTGATAACCATCGGTGTGGGGATAGCCAACTACAACGATTACCTGCTGGAACAACTGGCCCAGCACGGCAACGGCTGGTACCGTTACCTGGACGACGTTAAACACGCCCAGCAAACCTTCACCCGGGAAAACTGGCTCAACCTGGCCGTGCCCTTCGCCGACCAGACACGAGCCCAGGTAACCTGGAATCCGGAGCTGGTTTATTCGTGGCGGATCTTGGGTTACGAGAACCGGGTTACGCCCGATGAGTACTTTACCCAGGACCGGAAGGAGTTTGCGGAAATACCCTCGGGCGCGGCGACCACCGTCTTTTATGAGCTGGAACTGACCGGCCAGGCCGACCGGCGGCAGGCCAGCACCATTAAGCTGGGCGACATTGAACTGCGCTGGGTTGAACCGGATACGGGCCGGTCTCGCGAGCAGTACGCCAGCGTTGCCGGACACTGGCGCCAGGAATTTAGCGCCGTGGCAGATCCGCTCCTCAAACTGGGCACGCTGGTCGCCATGTTCGCATACCACTACAGCGCGCTGCCCTATCCCGGGCATGGTGACTACCGGACCCTCAACAATGAGCTGTGGGCCCTGAGTGAGGAGGTGGGGTTGCTGGAACCGGACCTGGGTCACCTGGCTGCCTTTGACGACTTTACCTTCCTGCTGGACCACATGACTCAGTACGTGCCGGTGGAACTGGAGAAGCCCAGGGACTCGGGTTACAGTCCGTAGAACATTTGAAGAAGGAGCATTACTCGAAAAGGGAAGGGCCCGGAGATTCAATCCCCGGGCCCTTCTCATTGGTCTTATTGAGCCTCTTCCCCACGAGTAAGCCTGGCAGTCTCAAGGCTCAGGCGCCATTTTCTCTGGGCAATAGCGCCAGGAGCCGGTTAACAAAGCGGGGGACTATGGCCCTCGCCCGGGTCAGCTCATAGTCTTCCATGAAGTCGTGGTAGTAGTTGGCGTGGCATTTTTCGGCCACAGCGAATCCCGGTTCGAGGGATTCATCAGCATATTCTTCTGCCAGCCTGTCCACGGCTTCTCCCATGGCCCTGTGGCTGCCGAAATTCCAGCCTCGAAGCTGGGCGTTGGCCATAATGGCGTGGGTTGCCGCGCCCCAGAGCTTTTCTGAACCCTGGAGAATGTCGCCAGCCTCAAATTCAGCTTCCGCCTTCTCCAGGAATTCCTGGGCGGTGTGCACATGTTCGTGGGTAAGCATGGGTTGGGTGGGTCCTCTTGCCGGCAATTCCCATTTAAATTGGACGCAGTCGCAACTTCCTTAGTGTGGTTGTTTCCTTAGTATATACTCTGAATGTGGAATGTCATTACCTTGCGTAACAAGACTCGCTTTGTATGCTCCGCCAGCAACGAAATCAGCTGGGAATGTCCCTGGCTCTATGAAAAGGAAACACCGATATTATGACGCGCATACTGGTCCTTAACGGCCCCAACATTAACGTGCTGGGGCGTCGCAACCCCACGATTTACGGCAGCATGACCCTTGGCGAGATCAATGACCTCATTTCAGAAAGAGCCGAATCCCTTGGGGTGGAAGTGACCTTTTACCAGTCAAACCTGGAAGGAGAGCTGATAGACCGCATCCAGGAAAGCTGGGGCAACATCGAAGGCATCGTAATAAACCCCGGGGCGCTGACCCACTACGGCTATTCGCTCAAGGACGCCCTGATCGATGCGG
>JAPPJA010000477.1 GCA_028874675.1 Chloroflexota bacterium | reverse complement strand
CCGAGGATGTGAACTGCGGTCGCAGACTTAAGGGCTCGTAGTCGGGGAACTCCAGGTCGACCACCGCCGTCTGAGCATCGGACAATATTCCCACGACGAAGTCGTCAACGCTGGTGGCGCCCGGGCGCGCCTGGGCCACCACGACCACGTCCAACGTGCCCGCATCTTCGGCGACGGTGTAGGTGGGATGTTCAATTGTGACCGCCACCGGTGGTGGGTCGTCGTCGTTGATGGTGATTACCGTCTCCCTGGTGGTCCCCTCCGTTACCCCGGTGGGCAGCGTCGTCCCGAAGGTCAGCTTCACACTCTCCCCATCGTCGTCCACCGTGTCCGCCGTCGCCGTGAAAGTGAAGCTCTTCTCCGTATCACTACTGTTAAACACCACGTTCGCTGGCACCCCACTGTAGTCGGCGCTGCTGGCCCCGCCCTGTTCGGTCTTCTCTATGGGGATGGTCACAGTCCGCTCGGGATCGGCGGACAGCTTCACCGTCACCGTCACCTCGTTCTCCTTGGTCTCGGTGGTGCTGGCGTCGTCGCTCTCCGCCACGCTGTAGGCAGCCGAACCGAACTCCACCGTTACGGATACAGAAGTATCCTCGTCATCGTCAACCGTCACGTCCACGTTGTCGGCGCTGATTCCCCCGTAGAGCGTGTCAGTGGACGTGACGGTGTGGGTCAGGGTGACGCTGTCATTTTCGGCGTCGCTGTCCTGAGCGGCAGTTACCGTCACGGTTTTGGCGGCGTCCCAAGCGCCGGTCGTGAAGGTCAGCGTGGACGAATCCAGGGTGAGATCAGTACCCGAGGTCCCGTCTATGGTGACAGTCACGTCCGCAGTGGGCTGGGAGTCCAGCTCGATCGTGTACGTCTCGTCTTCTCCCTCGGCTACAGTGAGGGTGGTGGGGTTGACGGTTACTCCGGCGGTGTCGTCGTCCAGGAAGGTGAAAATGATCTCACTGGGTGTGCCGAGGGCCACTCCCTCGGGCAGTTCTCCGAAGCTGAGCTTCAGGCCCTCTCCCTGTTCGTCGATCCTGTCCTGGTCCAATTCCACGTTGCCGAAGCCAACGCTCGTATGTGTTGGGGCGAAACTCACCCTGCTTGTGAAGCCTGAAGCGTCGGCATTGGTAGCGCCTCCCTGGTATTCCCAGACCAGTAGTATGTTGCTGATCTGCCGCTCGGGCGGCTCATTCAACCGAACACCAAGGCCGGATGCCCTGCTCCCCTCCGCCAGGCTGATGGTGGAATGAGTGAAGCTCACATAAACAGTTTCGGGTTTGTCGTTGTCGACGATGTTCACGAAGGCCCGGCGGGGAATCCCAACCGAGACACCGCCGGGCAGGTCGGTGAATGAAACCTCTACCCTCTCGTGGTCCACCCCCTGGCCCACGCCGTCGTCGTCAATGGTGTCGTCCACTGCGGTGAAGGTGTAGGTCTGCTCGGTCTCACCGGGACTGAAAATCACGAAGGCGGGAATGGTATAGTCGTCGCTGGTGGCGCCGCGGACCCCTTTGCCGGATAGACCGATTACCAACGTCCTCTCCGGGTCCTGGTCCAGCAGTACCTTGATTTCCTTGCTTGTGCCCTCCCTTACGTTGTGACGCTGCTCCTCATGCTTGATCTCCACATTCACCCGGTCCGCTTCAGTGACCGTCACCGTCACATCGTTGGCGGTGGTGACGGTCCCGTAGCCGCTTACCGAGTGGGTGATGGTGGCGCTGTCCTCATCCTCATCGGTGTCGGTCGCGGCGTTGACGGTCACCAGCTGGGGCGTGTCCCAATCGTCGGTGGTGAAGGTCAGGGTGGCCTCGTCGACGGTCACGTCGGTGTTGTCCGCTGGATCGTTGATGGTGACCGTTACGTCGCCGGTGGGCTGGGTTCCCAGCGCCACGGTGTAATGGGTAGAATGACCCTCGGGCACGGTGACGCTGGTGGGCTGGATGACCACCCCCTCCTCATCATCGTCGGTCTCCGGCACGGGCAGGTCGTCGTCGGTGATGGTCACCACGTATGGCTTCGGGCACGTTGTGGAGCATTCCGCTCCTTCCGGGTCGAGGACCTTCACCTCTGCCGTGAGACCCGGCGCCCGGCCCGGGTGGAGGTGAAATGTCTCGTCCCCTTCGTAGATGGCGTCATCCACGATGGTGATGGTTACCGTTTTGCTCCCGACCAGCACGCCATCTTCCAATAGGAAATCGGAGGAGTTGAACCTAGTTAGAGTTGACACGGAGTGAAAGTCTCTGGAGTCTTCAGAGCTGGAGGCGGTCTGAGCATCGGATACTATGCTCACGTTGAAACCGTCGATGCGGGGGACGCTTGAGTGAGCGCGGGCCACCAGATCGACTTCCAGCGTGCCGGCGTTTTCGGCAACGGTGTAGGTCGAATGCTCGAGCATGACCGTCACTGCCGGCCCCTCCTGGGAGATGACCCGCACCTGCGCGACTCCGCCGGTGTCGTAGTCAGCGACGGGAGCGACCGTCGCGGCCAGGTTCCCGTTCCGGGTCACGCTAGACGAGAAATCTGCGGGGACGAGGATGATAGTGGTTTCCGAGTCGCCGGCGGTGAAGTTTGCCGTTCTGGAAAGATTGGAGAGCCATTCTTCCGTCTGGGTCAGGTTGACAATGACGCCGAGGCTGTCTGTCGTGTCGCCGCCGCGCGTCAGCGTGAAGGTCAACGGGCCGATGCCGGCCACGTACTCGGCGGGGTCTGCCTCGATGATGATGTCCGGCACCGAGGAGTCGGCGGGCCGGGACAGGATGACGTAGTAGGTTTCGGTCGTCACCTGGTCCGCGGCGAGCACACGCAACAAGATGACGGTTGCGGCGCCCTCGGCAAGGTCGGCGTCCATGCTCACCGTGCTTGCGGGAGTGATAAAGCCCGTCACTTCGTCCCCGATGTTAATCTGTGTTATGCCGGCCCCGGTCGCGGCGGCGGATGCGCTCAAGGATACCGTTTCAGCGTCAACGGTGGCCGTGTAGAGGGTGGTGGCCGGATCAAATTGCGGATCCAGCGTAACCGGTTCACCGTTCTCTGTGATGTTGATTTCGCTGAGGCTCGCATCCTCGTCAGTCGTCATCTGACCGGGCACAGGCTGGCGTTGATTGAGCGGATCATGGCCGCTGGCGCGGGCAGGATTGGCCGCTACTTGTCCAATGGCTAAAAGCAGGACAGCAATGACCGTCAGGAATCCGACCAGCGAGATGAGACGGGGCGGACTTCTTCGGATTTTCGTAAATCCCATCTGTTGTGTCACGTTCCATATTCCTCGAGTTTGAATTGAGCTGTCGTGGATTGGCCACGGCAGGGATGGGAGTTCTTGCGGCGTTGGTGTGAAGGTGAACTATGAGTGCATGTGCCCCTCCGACAGGTGATGCGTGATAATGTGTGGCAGGAATCAAACGATTGCGCAGGCTGCCGATTTACGAATAGCACGCTCGACCACTGTTTAGCCGGTCACAGGACCGCGCAGGCTGGGTGTCTGACCGATGTGGCTTTCCGGCGCCTGGTCCAGGTATTCAGCCGGAGCCGTTGTCTCCCGGGCATCGGACGTGGCGGACCATCCGAAACTCTTGCCGCGGTCGGTTACACCGCCGATTACCAACCGGTCTTCCCGGTTGCGACAGGTCGTCTTTGGTAATTGCGCAATCCATAAGTTCATCCCTTATTTGGCAATGGCTGGCTAGTTCGCTCATATTTGCTGTGCTTATTGTACTGGAGCGACAAATATATAATTATTATAACATTGTGCCTTGAGATGTACAGAATTACCTATGAATAGCAAAGAGCCACCACCCGCCAAGGCGGGAGGTGGCTCTTTGCATCAGAGAACAAATTTGTTATCTCAGATTAGGGCATATATCATATATGTATCAGCCAACGATAATCACTTTGAGCGCAACTCGTGAACCAAAGCCAGGGTGAATACTACATTTGCCGGAATGCTACCATCATTCCAGCTTTCGCCGGTTTCCAGGGTCTTGGCATCGAATACTTTGACCCGAACCGGACAGTTCTGGAATCCTGGCTTTGCCTGACCTGAATCCACTGCCGGCCTTGCCGGTTCCCCTTATGCCCCCGTGACGCGGTTGCGTGCACCGGGAATGTTGAACTCTTGACGGCGCCAAGCGGGAGTGGTCCCGGTGAACCGGCCCCCCATATGGGAAAATAAACCCCGGGGTTCCCCATTCAACCAGTACGGGAGGCGCGCTATGGCCGGTAATCGCGTTACCATCGGGAACGTGGAAATTACTTCCCTGTCCGACGGCATTCTCGAGTTCGACCTGTGCAACTTCTTCCCCAACCACAAGTCCGACGACGAATGGCAGGGCTACCGGCAACACCTGGTGGACGGCCACAAGGTCCGCTTCAACCTGGCCTCCTACCTGATTCGCTCCGACGGCCGTACCATTATCGTGGACACGGGTATGGGCGCCCGTCCGGCCGACGCCCCCGACACTCCCTGGGGCGAGTTGATGAACGACTTCCAGGCCCATGGAATCCGCACCGAAGACATCGACATGGTAGTGATGACCCACTTGCACCGCGATCACGTGGGCTGGAACCTGGTCCCGCCAGCCGAGGAGGGCGGCAAGTATGTCCCCACCTTCCCCAACGCTCGCTACTGGTTCAGCAACAAGGACTGGGAAGCTTGCCACGACCCCGACATAATGCCCGCCAGGTTCCCCAACGCCCCGGCATCGGTATGGCCCCTGGAAGACCTGGGGCTGATCGAGTTCATGGAGGGCGAGCACGTGCTGACTTCCGAGTTGACCGCTTTCCCCTCCCCGGGCCACACCCCGGGCCATATGAGCATCATGGTCAACTCCCAGGGGGAACGGGCCATCATTCTCGGCGACGCCATCCACAACCAGGCCCAGGTCAACGAAACCGACTGGGAGTCTCGCGCCGATATGGACCCGGAGCAGACCCGCATTACCCGCGGCAAGCTGATGGAACAGCTTGAAACCGAGGATATCCTGGGGATAATCGGTCACTTCCCATACCCCGGCTTTGGCAAGGTCGTACGTGCCGCCGGCCGCCGCTACTGGCAGCCGCTGTAATTGGCAACCCAACCTGGCAATGGAGCAAGCCCTTACTTAGGGCGATCCGCCCCGATTCTTAGGCTGTCACAATCAATTGGCAACTCTTACAAGGTTGGTAATCAATGAAATTCGGTCTCTTTCACTCCGTCCAGTTGCCCGACCCCGCCAGGCAGAACCAGTATTATCGCGATGCCCTGGAGCAGGTGCTCTGGGCCGAGCAGCTGGGCTACGATTCGGTCTGGATGACCGAACACCACTTCTCTCGCCACGGCATTGTTTCCGCATCCCTGACCGTGCTGGGCTACCTGGCCGGCCTGACCAGCACCATCCGCCTGGCCACCGCCGTCACCGTGCTTCCCTTCCACAATCCCATTCAGATTGCCGAAGAGGCCGCCACGGTTGACCTGCTAAGCAACGGCCGCCTCGACCTGGGGGTCGGGCGGGGTTACCAGTGGGGGGAATTTCACAAGCTGAACATACCCATGGACGAGGCCGACCGGCGCTTCCAGGAATCCATCGACGTTATGACCCGCGCCTGGACCACCGATGAGCCCTTCGACCACCGGGGGGATTTCTGGACCTTCAATGATATGACGGTGCTGCCCAAGCCGGTCCAGGAGCCCCATCCGCCCCTCTGGGTGGCGGCCGCCAGCCCTGGCAGCATGGACCGGATCGCCCAGAACGGCTGGAATCTCCTGGTTGGACAGGGACTGACCTTTGATCAGGTGGGCGAGCAGGTTGCCTACTTCAAGGGCGCCGTGGGCGAGGCGGGCCAGGACTTTGACCCTTACACCGTCAAGGTTGCCCGGGCTATGTACACTGCCCCAACCCGCCAGCAGGCCCGGGATGATGCGGAACAGCCCTTTATGTGGTTCAAGACCACCGGCGACGAAGTGGGCGCTCCGCCCGAACGCCGCGGTGAGTTGCTGCCCGAGAACTACCAGGCCTACCGCCGCCGCTTCGCTGCCGAAACCACCTTCGATTTCGAAGATATGTCGGAGAAGGTGATTCTTTTCGGCACTCCCGACGAAGTGGCCGAGCGCGTGGAGCGGATGCGCAAGGCGGGGGTCAAGAGCATTATCTTTTTCACCAACTACGGCGGGATTGAAAGCCAGAAGGTAAAGGACTCCCTGGAGCTTTTCGCCACCGAAGTGATGCCCCACTTCCAGGACTGATTACGACCAGTACTTTGCGATCGAGGATGCCTGCCTGCAGGTGTCCTCGTTTATGTTTCAAATAGCGCCTAAAGGGGAACAGTCGAATTCAATCATCCGCGCGTGTCCGTCTGCCTTCAGGGATGGGCGTCTATGGCTTCGATTGTATTTCGCATCGCGAGAGTGTTGCCCGCTCCGGCACAAAGCCGCTGGCACGGACATGTCCGCGAGCTTGCTCTTTACCTGGGCCTTTTCCTGCTCTATTTGCTCCTTAGGGGCCTGGTCTTTGACTGCGACTCCACGGCCTTGGCCAACGCCGAAAGGATTATCGTCCTGGAGACTGCCCTGGGGATCTTTCTGGAGGCCGACCTTCAGCAGTGGGCCCTCGCCAGCGCCAGGCCTGCGGTAATTGCTCTTAACTGGGTTTACATCCTTACCTATTGGCCGGTAATCCTGGGTGTAGCTCTCTCCCTCTACCTCACCCGCCGCTCGACTTACTTGCGGTACCGCCGACTGATTGTGTTTCACCTGGTGTTGTCGCTCGTTGTATTCACCTTCTTCCCCCTGGCTCCGCCGTTCAAGACCGGCTACCTTGCCGACACCATCCAAATGCTAGGCCCTGCCTTCTATGGCGGGGAGGCGATGTCCCAGTTCTACAACACCGATGCCGCCATGCCCAGCTTGCACTTCAGCTGGACGTGCATAATTGCCTGGCTCATTGTGAAGGAACTGCGGGGGTGGTACCGGTACCTGGGGATTGGCTACCCGCTGCTTACCCTGGCAGCCATTGTGATAACGGGCAATCATTTCCTGCTGGACGCCGTGGTTGGCCTGGCCTTGATTGGAGTATCAGTGGCCGGACTGGGGGGTGTCGTCAAGTTGAAGATTGAAGCTTCCAAGCGTACTTTTTCGTCGTTCCCGCGGAGGCAGGAACCTCGCCGCCTGTAGTCTGGATCCTACTGTTTCAAGCATGACGAGCCGATTTGACGACACCCCCTAAGCTCCGCAGCCAGGCTTCAAGCCGGTTCACGGACGGTCTCCTGGTCGGAAACCTCAACCGACTCGTGAACAAGGGGTGCCGGCGCCGGTCAGCAATTCCCCGGATCACGGCCCCAGGACAGGCATGCGGCAGTTGGTCTCACTCCTCTGAGTTTCTTTGATGACCTTCCTGGCCGGGCGGTGGTTCATCGAAGGGTTGCCCTTTCTTCTCGGCCGACTGTTTTCGCTCGTACCAGGCTTCCCATTGCCTTACCTGGCCCTCGGCCTTATCGATGGCCTCTTTCTCTCTTCGCTTGTCCCGCTCTCTCAACCATTGCGCCAGCATAACTCCCTCCAGGACTATGTAGGTGCTCGCCGCCATGTTCAGAATACTGGCGGTCATGCCTTGCTGAACATCTATCAGGACCTGAACGGCGTTGCTTCCCCCGCATTGTTTGTCTCGCTCCAGATGATTAGCCCCAGGAATGCCAGGTATTGAATGACAAAAAGTGCGACATACCAACGCCAAAGGCGCCCTGGGACGCTCCAGATCGAATACCGCTCCTGAGCTTGCGCCTGCCTGTCCACAAGCAAGATATCACCGCCTGAACAAAGGTGACAAGATTGCCAGGATTATAGGGGCGGGGCAGGCCGACCTGGCCAGCGCCAATTGTCAGTAGCTTTCCGAGGTATTCCCAACGCCATCGCATTTTGGCTTAGGG
>JAPPJA010000325.1 GCA_028874675.1 Chloroflexota bacterium | reverse complement strand
TCGTGAGACAGTTCGGTCTCTATCCGCCGTGGGCGCAGGAGGCTTGAGGGAACCTCTCCCTAGTACGAGAGGACCGGGAGGGACAGACCTATGGTGTTCCAGTTGTTCCGCCAGGAGCAGCGCTGGGTAGCCATGTCTGGCAGCGATAAGCGCTGAAGGCATCTAAGCGCGAAGCATCCCCCAAGATGAGGCCTCCCTTCCCGATTAACTTCGGGAGTAAGACTGCAGAGAGACTATCTGCTTGATAGGTCGGATGTGTAAGGCTGGTAACAGTTTCAGCATACCGATACTAACCGGTCGAGCGATTTGACCCACGTTATGGACTCCAGACACAGTGACAAGCTTTCAGGGCAATTACTCAGGGTTTCTTGTTCCGGTGCATTTACAAAAGTTTCCTCAACGTCGCGGGGTGGAGCAGTGGCAGCTCGTCGGGCTCATAACCCGAAGGTCGTAGGTTCGAATCCTACCCCCGCTACCAGTAGCCCAATAGATTACATGCTTAACCCCCGGTGAAAGCCGGGGGTTTTGCCATAATTGGCAAAAGTTGGGCGGCGATCAATCGGGTGCGGTTCGGAAAGAAGATGATGGCCCGATCCTTTACGTACATCGGGACTCCGTTTGTCATAAGACAACGCACCTATATGGTACAATTCCTCCACCAGCCTTAAGTTTCATAAAATCCACCAGTCGAGAGGGTTATCTATGTCCAATATAGTGCTGTCGAACACTGAATACAGCGTGGTTGGAACCCGCCCCGTGCGTCATGACGGTACCGACAAGGTCACCGGCCGCGCCAAGTACGGCGGCGATTTCCAGATGTCCGGTTTGCTCCACGGCAAGGTCCTCCGCAGCCCCCACGCCCATGCTCGTATCAAGTCCATCGATACCAGCAAGGCCGAGGCCTATCCCGGAGTAAAAGCCGTCATTACCGGCAAGGACTTGCCCGTAGCAAGCATGGAAAACCCGGGCCGGGGCGTACGTTTCTCCAGCGAGAACATCCTGGCCCAGGACAAGGCCCTGTATCGAGGTCATGCGGTCGCGGCAGTTGCCGCTGCCAACTCTCATGTGGCCGAGATAGCCGTGGGACTGATTGAGGTGGAGTATGAAGTCCTTCCGCCGGTAATTAACGTTACCCAGGCTATGGAAGACAGCGCGCCTCTGGTGATTGAAGACCTGACCACGACGGAGCTTGGCGAAAGGACCGATAAGCTCAGCAATGTTGCGTCGCACTTCCGGTACGAGATGGGAGACCTGGATAAGGGCTTTGCCGAAGCCGATGTCGTCGTCGAAAGGGCCTTCCGCACCAGCACCGTCCACCAGGGCTACATCGAGCCCCAAAACGCCGCCGCTCTGTGGAATGCTGACGGCAAACTGACCGTTTGGACCAGCACCCAGGGCGCCTTCGCAGTACGCGACTCCATGGCCCAGATTCTTGATATGCCGGTCTCCGACATAAAAGTTGTCCCCATGGAAATCGGGGGCGGGTTCGGCGGCAAGATCCCGGTTTACCTGGAGCCCATGGCCGCTATCCTCTCCAGGAAGACCGGTCAGCCCGTGAAGATGCTCATGTCCCGAACTGACGTCTTTGAAAGCACCGGTCCCACCTCAGGCTCCACGGTCTGGGTCAAGGTCGGCGCCACCCGCGACGGCAAGATAACCGCCGCCGATGCCTCGCTGGCTCTGGAGGCTGGCGCTTTCCCCGGTTCGCCGGTAACCATGGGCGCTCAGTGCATGTTTGCGCCTTACGACATCGAAAATGTCCGCACGGAAGGCTACGACGTAGTCGTCAACAAACCGAAAGTGGCCCCCTACCGGGCGCCCGGCGCTCCAATCGGCGCCTTCGGCGGCGAACAGGTTATGGATGAAATAGCACGGGAAATCGGGATGGATCCCATCGAGTTCCGCCTGCGCAACGCCTCCAAGGAAGGCACCCGCCGGGTGGACGGTCCGGAGTTCCCGGTGATTGGCAATATTGAGGTCGTGGAGGCTGCCAAGGCCACCGAGCATTACAACACCCCGCTCACTGGCCCTAACCAGGGTCGGGGCATCGCCTCCGGCTTCTGGTTCAACATTGGCATGCAGTCCAGTTGCAGCATCGGCGTGGCCGCCGACGGCACCATCAGCCTGGTGGAAGGTTCCACCGATATCGGCGGCACCAGGGCATCCATCGCCATGCAGGCGGCGGAAGTTCTGGGCATACCTGCCGAGGATGTGCGCCCCAGCGTGGCCGATACCGACTCCGTTGGCTTCACCTTCCTGACCGGCGGCAGCCGCACCACCTTCGCCAGCGGTTGGGCTGCCTACGAGTGCGCCCAGGACATCAAGAACCAGATGATCGACCGGGCCGCGACCATCTGGGAAGTTTCCGCCGAAGACGTGGAACTGGTGGGCGGCGTATTCCAGCACAAGTCCGACTCCGATCTGAAGATGACCTTCAAGGAGTTGGCCTCTCAACTGAACGGCTCCGGCGGCCCCATTTCCAGCCAGGTCAGCGTTGATCCCCGCGGAGCCGGCGGCGCCTTTTCCACTCATATAGTGGACGTAGAGGTTGACCCGGAAACCGGCAAAGTGGATATTCTGCGGTACACCACCGTCCAGGATGCCGGAAAGGCAATCCACCCCAGCTATGTGGAAGGCCAGATGCAGGGCGGCGTAGTCCAGGGCATCGGCTGGGCCCTCAACGAAGAGTATTACTTCAGCGAAGACGGCCAGATGGTCAATTCCAGCTTCCTGGACTACCGAATGCCGGTCAGCCTCGACCTGCCGATGATTGACACCGTAATCGTGGAAGTGGCCAATCCCGGCCATCCCTACGGCGTGCGGGGCGTCGGCGAGGTGCCCATAGTGCCTCCCATGGCTGCCATTGCCAATGCCATCCACGACGCAATTGGCGTTCGGATGGAAAGGCTTCCCATGTCCCCCGGCGCCATCCTGGAGGCTCTCTGGGAAAAGAACGGGGAGGGAGTGCAGCAGGCCGCGGACTAGAGCAGCGCAACCAATTTGCATAGGCTTCAAGTTAACGGCATCCCCGGCAGCACCGGGGGTGCCGTTTGACATAAGGACACGACTCCAGAGATGCCGAGGTTTTACCTTCTTCGGCCTTGGAAATTATAGGAGGAATTCAATATGGCTCGTGTACCATTTGCCACTCGAGAGAATATGGACGCCGCAGGGCAGGCGATCTGGGATGACATTCAAACCAGCCGGGGCGGGGTGCAACGAAATTACGCCGCTATCTTGAATAACCCTCAGGCCGCGGGAGCCTTCGCCGGCTTGGGAGGCTACGTGCGGTTCGAGACGCCCCTGGACCCCAGGGTGAAGGCTGTGGCCATTCTGACGGCCGCCAGGGAGGCTGGCGGCCACTATGTGTGGACAGTCAACCAGCGGGGCGCCAAGGAAGCCAGCTTGAGTGACGAGCTGATAGCCGCTATCCGGGAATTTCGAGCTCCGTCTGGGCTTGACGCCAACGACGCCACGGTCGTCCAGTTCGTGCTTGAGCTCTTGCGCCAGCACCGAATTTCAGACACCACTTTCGAGGCAATGCGTTCCCTGGTGGGCGACGCCGGCATAGTCGATACGCTGGTGGTTGTAGCGTACTATCACGGCCTGGCCCACAGCCTGCAGGCCCTGGAGGTGGAACTTCCCGAGGGAGTTGAAACAGACCTGACCTATTAGCGGGTCAGGGATATCGAAGGGTAGTGAAAATGTCCGCGCCAAACAAGGCGCGGACATTTGCTTTGGACTGACCGGTATTGCCCTTGCTTCCAAAAGAGGAGCGACCGGGAACCGCTGGTGGAGCGGCTCACTGTCGGTCGCTGGACTCCGATTTTATCCCCGCTACCGCTGCCAGTCAAGGCCCGCTATACTTGGCCGGGAATTTTCAGCAAGGAGGCCGCAGCAATGGCCGACTACATTTACCTGGTGCAAATGGACATTCCCCAGGAGCTGGAGGATGATTTCAATCGCATTTACGACACCCAGCACATACCCAACATTGTGAAGGCGCCCGGGGTACACAGCTGCACCCGGTACCGATTGGAATCCACCGATGTCGAAGGGGTGGCCAGGTACGCTGCCGTTTACGAAATTGACAGTCCCGAGGTGCCCTTTACCGATGCCTGGGTTGCCGCCTCGGACACCGGTGACTGGGCTCCAATGATTCGCCCGCACACTTCCAATCGTTCTCACATAGTTTACCGGAAGGTGTAGGCTCTGGTGAAAACCATTGGGCTCCTGCCCATGCTCAGGGCAGGGCCCAAGACTATTCTGGCCGCAGGTTGCAGGCAATTAGCTGGATATGCAAGCTGTGGTGGTTATTTCCACCAGATTGTCCGGCTGGCCAAACTGGACAATGATCGTGGTCCGGGCCGGATAGTCTGAGGGGAAGAACTCGGCGTAGGTCTCGTTGAAGCCCGGCAGGTCTTCCCTGCTGGTCACGTAGCAGGTATTGGTCAGGACATTGTCTATTGAGGAACCGGCGGCTTCCAGGATCATCTTGATCCGCTCCAGGGCGAAGCGGGTTTGCTGCCGGATATCGGAGCCGTTTTCCCCCGTAGTCGGGTGGCGCCCCGTGCATCCCTGCACGAACACCAGGTCACCGAATCGGGTCGCTTGGGACAGTGGGTTGCTGCCCTGGGCAATATCGGGATGGGCAATAATCTCTTTCTGTGGCATGTGTCAGTTCCTGCATTGTTATTTGGCTCGCGCCATGCGGGGATACTAATTAAGGCGATGCTTACTGTCAATCGAAACCTTCGCGCACGCTGCCCCTATGACCTCCGTCTATTCGGCCCAGACAACATTCTACTGCTGCGCCATTAGGCCAATTTGACACTGTCTTGGCCGCGTAGTAATCTGCCCACAATTCCCGCTGTGCCCGATACGCCCGTCGGCGGGCCAGTACCGGGAAATTGAAAGTAAATTCGGAGGTAACGATATGCCATACGAAGGGTTGATTGCAGAAACCGTCAATATCAATGGTCACAATGGCGACCAGATTGATGCTTACCTGGCCCGCCCCCTGGGCGCGGGTCCCTATCCCGGGGTTGTATTGATTCACCACATGCCCGGTTGGGATGAGGCATCCAAGGAAATGGCACGCAAACTGGCATACAACGGCTATGTATGTATTTCCCCCAACCTGCACTTCAGGGAAGGCCAGGGAGACCCCGTAGCCAATAGCGCCAGCGTCCGTGAAGCCGGTGGTATGCCTGATGACAGGACTCTGGGCGACGTGTCCGCTGCTCGCGACTATCTGCGCTCTTTGCCCTATCACAACGACAAAGTTGGCGTGATCGGGTTCTGCTCCGGCGGTCGCCAGACTTACCTGGTGGCCTGCCGACTGGATGGCATTGACGCCGCGGTCAACTGCTGGGGCGGCGGCGTAACCACCGTACCCGAAGGCGAGCTGGAGCTTTCCCGCCAGCCGGTGGCGCCGGTGGACTACACTTCCGGTCTCAACTGTCCGCTGCTCGGGTTGTTCGGCAACGAAGATGCCCGCCCGTCTCCCCAGGACGTGAATGACCTGGAAGAGGCCTTGAAACAGCACGGCAAGGATTACGAATTCTTCCGCTATGACAATGCCGGCCACGGCTTCTTTGCTGTTGACCGTCCCAGCTACAGGCAGGAAGCGGCGGTGGACGGCTGGAAGCAGGTACTCCGGTTTTATGGCACCCACCTGGCCGCCGGGTCCCGTGAAATGGCCGGAGTAGCCGACGACGACTAGTCCCACAACTGCCCGCTAAATCTGCGGTTTAGAAAACACACCCCCGGCCATTTGGCCGGGGGTGATTGCATTATCCTCATTGTGTCAACATGAACTATCCAGAATGTTCTTGCCAGCCCCACGGGTTGCGGTAAAGTGTACGGTTAAGTTGAGTCTGCGCTTGCTCTCCTTGTTTGCGGATGTATTCCTGCAACTGTTCAAAGGCTCGGCGTTGCGTCCCCGATTGCCACGGAGGGTACTCAATCACCGTGAAATTCTTTGCGCCATAACCTGCAGACTCTTGCTTAATGCCTACTTGTCCCATCCGGTTGATAATCAAGCTCACTTGGTAGCTTAACCGCTTGGCATTAATCTTGTCGTCAACCGCGTATTCTTGAGGTTCCACATCAACTCGGCCTTTTGTAGGTTGTGTGATAGTAATTCGGTAGCGCCCCCCCGCCTGTTGCGCGAATCGTTTGCTTCCTTCGTTAGGCGTTCCGGAGTCACAAAGTCGTTAGCCCGAAATCCAAGGGTTCGCCCAAAGTGGGTGTAAGGTTTGTATTCGACTTTGCTTCCTGTAATCATATCCTCCAATTCAATACCCACCGGCAGCCGGTTAACAAACAGAGGATTGTATTGTTCATCCAGAGCGTAGCAGGCCCCGGCGCTAATGGCTGTCAGTTCAGGGTCGTCAATTTCCTGGGGTATCAAGTCGGATACAGAGACTACTTTATCCTTCCCGAAACGATCTTGCAGGTCAGCTTTGAACAGGGGGGATTTGGTTGGGCCACCGCAAAGGATAATTCCATCTATGTCTTCAATCATATCGTCCCAGCTAAGCTGCGAAACAAATCGTACAACGCCTGTGGCCGGGTTCCGTCTCACAACCTCGCCAACCGGAGCGTTAGGGTCGGTTCGGTTCCATACCACCTTTGCGTCCCGGTAGGTCTCTCGTAAAGTTACGGTTGTCTTGAAAGTGAACAACAGTTGCTTTATCGCTTGCTCAACTTGGGGCCAAGTCAACACAATGCTGGGGGTTAGGTCTAGAGCCGAAGTTGACGGGCTGAGTGCTTCCTTCACTTGGCGCAAGTCTCGCATGCTCCCGTCGTAGTTCAAGGTGTTCTTGAGCGCCTCGTCAACGTCGGAACCGCCGAGGGCGGGATCTCCATGAGCCCCGTAAACGACCATGCTGTGGGATCCCTCTTCGTCTTGGCCCTCTTCGATTTGGGCCAAAGTACAGTCAAACGAACCACCGCCCAAATCGTACACCAAGTAAGAAGAGCCAGGCTGAAGCTTTCTCAAGTGGAAGGCCGCAACCAACAACAAAATAGGCTCTTCGACAACTCGGTCAAATACCCCGGCTCCGACTCCGCCCAACTCAGTTATGATTTGGGCCAGCTCTGCGCGATATTCCATGCCAGAATGAACCGGGCAGCCGGCTATCCACTCAAATCCTGATTCGACGCCGACTCGCAGTAGGGCTTCCTCCAACATTTTGGACATTAGATACTTAATTGCAAATTCTTGCCCCCACGCGCGGACGCAACGAGAGTTCGGGTCCCACCAAGATTCCCAGACAGTGATCCTCTGTTGCACGTATGGATCGCTCGCCAGGGCGCAACGCTTTAGGTTCCGCAAGACAAGCTGATTTGCTCCGTCTTCTAAGGAATCAGCATCTTCCCCGACTACAACTTCAACACTGCCATCGGGTTGCCGCCGAAGGGCGATTACCGCAGGCATAACTTTGGAATCACCCTCACCAATTGCCTGAGGTAGGGGAGCGATGTTTGGCTCGTCCGTGTTCCAGGTTGAAACACGGATGTTGGTGGTTCCGAAGTCTATACCGACAACCTGCATTACTTTACCTCTGTTATCTCAGCAACGTGTGCCTTCATAAGGACGAAATCGGGCGTCAAGTCGCCCGGAATTATGGCGCCTTTAGATTGAACCTGTACAGGTGACCCCTTTGCGACTCCATCTATTCCTTCGTGGCGGCGAGGGTCAAACTCTACAATCTCTCCGGGTTGTCCATACCATCGAGCGCCGCCGGCCAATAAGGCAATTTCAAGTCCTACTCTTACTTCACTTAATAGTTTGTTGTGCGATTCTTGACCGTGGCCTTGGACGTTCCTCAGTATGTCGGCAATCGTTTCCAACATTCCCCGCCGAATGTCTAGCCTCGACTCCTCTCGTCTCTGGCCGATCTGATTCCTTAGTCCCTCAACCAGACTGCGCTCTCCCTCTAGGAGTTCTTCATAACCC
>JAPPJA010000048.1:4165-8072 GCA_028874675.1 Chloroflexota bacterium | reverse complement strand
CGAGAAGTACCGCCAGGCTGATGAGCAGGTTGCGTGTTTGAGTTGCGCTGAACCAGTGTGGGCGCCAAGCGACCACTCGTACAGCAGTTTGGTGGACCACGACATATTCGTCATTCAGAGAAATTAGGACCATTTCTGCCAAGTTCGGCGGTGGGGAAATACCGTTTCCGAACATATTCTCGGTGGCTTCTATAGCCTGTGCGCGCGTCCTGGGAGAGCCGTAATCCATCAATGCCTTCCAAATGTATGGTAGCGCTCTAGGTCTAATCTCGTATTTGGCGGCCACATTGCCGAGTACCGACACGCAACTGACTTTGAAGTCCTCATTCATTTGCTCCAACGGCTGATCAAGGCAGTCCGCAACGGCTTGGAAAACCATGGACGCGTCGTATCGGCCAAGTGTTGTCAGACATCCGGCCAATTCCCGTTTGAAGGAATGCCACCTCATGAGGTCCGATTGTTGTTCAAGTTGTTCTACGATTTCGCTGCCGGAGTGACCAGGAATTTCGAGAGCTGTTGGACGGAGTGGGGGGCGTTCTTGCGCACTGACAATTGCCAAGTATCCAAGCAGGGTGTTGAGATCATCGGCCGCCCTGGACGGAAATAGCTCGTAAGTTGATGCTAGCGACTTAAGTGCCTCATGTCTCACTTCGACGATCAGTCGTTCGTCTCGTATCCATTCCCACAAGCGGTTTGTTGCGACTCCAGGGAGTTGAGGATTGGTATTTTCGTCGACGTCAAGATGTGACCTTTCCAACCGTGCATACGCGTTAATGAAGTCTTCCTGCACCGCAGGTCGGGCGGTGGGAAACGCCGCTCCGATTGCTTCATCCGTCGCGGCTGGGTCGTGCATTAGTGTCGCCCTGAGAACCGGCACAATGCTGGTAGACGGCCCATAGTAAGTGTAGTCCGAGTCGTACAAGTTCAGGGATGTGATTAGACTATCCAGCAGATCTAAGCCAATACTGGGACGTTCCTTCTGGAGGAGCCCGATGGCGCCGCACACGTTGTGTCGGTTGTGGTCGATCTCGCTTTTCAGTTCTTCGCGGGCGACGCTCGTCACGCTCTCTTTGTCAGCATCAAAGCACTTCGCCAGTACCAAAGTGCTGTTCGGATAGTTCGACCGTTCCACGTCGAAAGCTACCGATAGTGGGTGGTGGTCCTGAGACAACATCAGTTGCCTGATATAGATTTCGCTCAACGGAAATATGGCAGCACTGCCTACTGACCCAAGAACCGCAGCGGACAATTCAACGTGAAGTCCCGCCTTTATATTGATCAGAGCCGTTTCAACGAGGTCTTCCGCTATATTGGCCACTGAGTTGGCCAATACTGCGCAGACGGGCAACATCGCTTCCGAGTATTCGGGTGTCCGCGCCAATGTGGCGATGAGGCGTGCCGCTTCAATAGGGAATAAATCCGCCCCTATTGAGGCTGCTTGCTTGATGAACTCGGAAGCTTCGTCCCGTTCTGCTTCGGATTCTGAAAATACGGCTTCCAGATATACTAAGACACTGCGTGCTTCTGCGCTTTCCTGCTCCACCATGCCAGCCGACTTGCCTCGAAGTTCCGCACGCAGTTCCTGAATACGTTGGCTCGTTTCATCTAAGAGGCGTTGGGCCTGCTCTGCCTGAGCTATGTGCTCATCTATGATCTGTTGCCCCCAGGAAACATCACCGTTAGGAGTGTGATGTGGACAGCCCGCGCAATGCTCGTTCAAGAAATCGGATATTATCCACCGGAGGTTCATACCTCCTAGCTTGCCGTTGACGTAAGGACAACCAACGGTGTGAGATCCTATAGGCAAGCCAGTAATTTCAGCGTACACACCCCATGACTCGGGCTCCACTTCCACGTTCTCGCACCAGCCGCGCATACCGGATATGCAGATTTGGTTGTCCCGCCCGATTTCCACATACCGATGGAACTCGCGTTGCCTGGATTCTTCGTCTCGTAGCATGGGCTTTCTCCGAATGGCCTTCAGCTAGTCGTGGTCGTGGCCCGCCGCATGAAGACGGTCGGCTCGCCATAGATCCCGCCGGACAGCGATCCCGGGCTACGATGTTCGATGACTGGCCCTTCGCCCATTTTGCTACGCCACGCGCCGCCGGGCATTTGAACACTCGCATGTTCCCAGGCACCTTGGTCTGCGTAAAGAGCAATCTTCTGGTAGCCTGGTTCTAAGCTGCTGTCGGCGCATTCTTGAAATCCTAATCCGCTAAAGACCTCTTGCAGGCTTTCAATTCGGTCCGACCTCGTTGCGTGTGATGGCCAGTAGCGACGGGGTGTATGGTCCCACCACTGACTCGTGTCGCCTGCGGCGTAAGCGATGCAGTTGTACAAATCTGACGGCGGATCTATTAATGTAAACCCTTCGTTGCGAAGGTTGGGGAATAACGCATTGAGCCATGTTATCCACCTAGGCGTAGCCATGGTCTTCGCCCCATTGCAGCCAAGAATTCTGCATCGCTGCAATGTTGCCGTAGTCGGCTGGCGATACCGGGTCTGCTCCTGTTATCTGCTGTAGCGCTTCAAACCAATGCCCCCCCTCGGAACGCATTCTCTCGAGGATGAGAGGCACTACGGGTTGCCCCAAGCTGATGATTTCTTGGTGGGCCGGGTGCCCATTTTTGCGCTCCGAGTTCGACAGGAAGATCGTTTCTTCTTGCCACCGGTCCGCTAGTTCCCGGAAGCGTTCTCGGTCGGCAAGTTCGACTTCCACTTCATCGGCGTACTGGCCGTAGCCTAGGCCGCGGACGTGGGGCTCCTGGTGGAGCAGGTGGCGCAGGCGAGCCAGTTCGGCGGCGTCCCAGCCCATGGCCTCGGCTACCGCTTCGTCCCACAGGCGGCGCACCTCGCACTCGCCGTCACGGAACTGCGGCACTTCGATGTCCTTGGTACGTTCCCAGCAGTCAGCCAGAATTTGGCGGACGCGGGCGTCCTTGATGTCGGGCGCTTTTATGTCGCTGTATGCACTTGGGTTGTATATCGGGAAACTTATCATTTTCCCAACATTCGCCATCAGTTGTATTCTGCCTGCGGTAGAGTTCATAAATACTGACACGGCTTTCGACTCTCCCACAGTGACTTCCGGGACTGGCATCCACCCCACGCCTATGTATTTCTCGTCAGATGCTACTGCGTTTAGTCTACCGGTACCTGAACGCTGCCCGAAGGTCAAGAGCAAATGTCCCTCGTTTTCCTCGTGAATCTTTGGTCCTCCTTTGCTAGTGTCCCACCATCTGTCCGGGCGGGCTTCAATCGTTTGTTGGCCTTCCGCACCTTTCGAGGCTAGGACTGCTATTTTTGCTCCCTTGCTTGTTGTGCTTGCGCCTTGTTCAAGTGCTTTTGCTGGTATGCTGGCTCCAGTCTTCTTAGGAGAAATTCCTTGCTGTTGAAGTGCGATAAGGCCTTCTGCGCTCTTGTAGGTCCATGCCGCCTCTGCCAGTTCAGGCGACCGCCAGATGGCAGGGGTCCAGTCGCCAGCCTCAATGCGCTGCGCTGGCCAGTGTGATACCTCCCCCCAACTGTCCTCCAACTGACCGGCCGGGCAGGTCATCAATGCTTGGTGCAGTTCAGCAACTTCCTCTTCGTCGTAGGGCAAACGGTCCAGTTGAATGAACCGGATAGGCTGCCGTTGGCCCACGCCGCGTACGGCCACGATGATACTTTCGTCGATCTCGGTGTTCTGGCTCAGAGTGAACTCTCTAGGCCAACGACCAGTAAGTACGGTGTGGATGTGAAAGCGCTCGGACAAGATGCGCCGTTCCTGCTGTCCAGAGGTAGCAGTGAGGGCGATAGTGGGCAGCACCGTCGTCATAACTCCTCTTTCGGAATCTAGGCACCGCTCGGCAAGGGCCGCAAACAGGGTTCGGATCGAATTCTTGTCTACGAAGTCGTCCATGTC
>JAPPJA010000048.1:0-4155 GCA_028874675.1 Chloroflexota bacterium | reverse complement strand
AACCAGCAGCCGCTCCAAATCGTCCACCCGTTTCCGCAGAGACCGTTGCGTTTCCTGTGGGAACTTCTCGCCCATCTTGGAACGGTTGGTGAACGGCGGGTTCATTATCACTATCCTGACGCCGCCCTTTACCGCGTCCACCGCGTCTTCCATGGCTTCGCCGCCCTGGGTCCAGACTTCCTCCGACGCTATCCTCTCGTCGGGCAGGTCGAGTTCGCCGCTGCGCGGGACTATTCCCCCCTGGCCCAGCAGTTCCAGTGTTCCCGCTGATACCTTCGATGGATCGCCGGCGTCGGGGCCGTAGGGCATCCGGTGCAGCCCCATGCGGCGGTAGCCGATGTCTTGGTTGCCGGTGGTGAGTTGGGAGGCGGCCAGTTGTAGCGAAATGGGGTTGATGTCCATGCCCTTCAGCGAGTCTTCCACCGCCGTCTTCTGCAACCGGCCGATGTCGCTGGCCGTCGCGCCCTGCTCCCTGGCGCGTCGCTTCATCTCGGTCAGCATGGCGGTCAGGAGCGTGCCGCTGCCACAGGCCAGGTCCACGGTCTTGTGTGCCTTCCAGGTGTCCTCGCTGGTCCAGTCCAGCTCTCCCAGTGCGTCCAGGGTGAGGCGGGCGGCGATGGAGGCGGCCACGGGCCGGGTGAAGTAAGCACCGTCGCTGGCTTGGTTGCCCATGACGCGGTTGAACAGGGGTCCGGCGTGGTCGGCGCCCAGGTCGGCGTAGCTGGCCGCCAGTTCTTCTGCCTCCTTGGCGATGTGGCGGACGGCCCTGACCAGTCCGCCGGTCCTGCCGGTGCGCTCCACGGCGCGGATGGCTTCCAAGGCGGGTTCTATCACCGGGCGGAAGTCCCGGGCCCGGATGGTATTCCACTGGTCCTTGATTTCGCTCACCGGGTTGTTGGAATTCTTGACAGCGTCCAGGCTTTCGACCCCATCCAGCCAGCGGCCGGCGCTGATACGCTGGTGGAGCATGGCGGCGTTCATCATCAGCAGGGCGGCGATGGTGCAGCCGTCGGCCTGGTTCTCCCGGGCCTTGTCGTCCAGGTAGTTGAGGTTGAAATGCTTGTCCAGCGGTTCCTTGAGGGAGTCGTTGCGTAGTTGGTGGGCGGCCTCGTAGATGCTGTCCTGGATCATGTTGGCGTCGCGCTCCGGGCGATGTCCCCGGAGGCCGGACTTTTCCAGCAGGTTCATGGTGATGAGCTTGCTGCGCTCGTCGTTGGCGTCCAGCTCCATGAGCCGCATGGCAGCCTGCTCGTTAATCTCCGCCTGGGTGCGCCGGGGCCTGCGTTCCCGCACCGAGGTGACGACAGTTCCCCCTTTACCCTCGGCCATGGGCTTGATTTTCTCGCGCTTCGTCCTGTCGATGTCCACTTTCCCCGGCATCCCGGTCTTTTCATCCGGTTTTTCCCGCGCCACTCCGCCTTTTCGAATCTCGGTTTCTCCACTCTCCTTTCTCTTGCCGCTAAGGGACTGGCTCGGCTCTATCGGCCTGTCCGTCGTTGCGGTCCGGTATTCGGCGCCGGCTTCCAAGATTGCCGCGGGGATTGCCCTGGGGTCGGGCGGGTCAGACACCCTGGTGAACACGTCACCTGGCCGCTTCGCTCCGTCCAGCACTTCCTGGAGCGCCAGTTCGGCTGCCCCGGGTCTGCCGACGTGTTCCCAGTAGCTCATCCGCTTTGTTTCTTCGTGGGCTATCCCCAGAATGGTCTTGACCGCCTCCGGCTCGGGAGGCAGGTAGAGAGTCATGAGTTCCGCCAGCCGGTCCTCAATCCGCTCGTCGTGGGCCCGCAGGGCCAAGAGAATATCGCCCAGTTCCTTCCAGCCGTCCTGCGGGTTGCTGTTCTTCAGGAAGTTCTCGGCGTCGTTGTCGAGAGGTATGACGATGGGGCATATCACGTACCCCATTTCCTTACCGGGTGAGGTGCGCATGGCCCGTCCGACGGCCTGCACCACGTCGATGGGGCTTCTCCTGGCTTCCAGGAAGGCCACGGCGCTGAGGGATGGCGAGTCGGTGCCCTCGCCGAAAATGCCCACGTTGATTACCCCATGGGGATCTTCCAGTGTTCCTTCCGCCAGCCTGGCCTTGGCCTCCTCTCGCTTTGTCACGTTACTGCTGGCGTCCAGGTGGTCGAGGGTGTAGGCTGCCGGAGCCCTGTCGGCATCCATTTCCCGCATCCGGTCGCGGAGCCAATTTCTTACCGGTTCGGTGTCCAAAGCCTTTACCATGTTGTCGGACTTGTCCACGGTGTTCATGAAGGCAATACAGGACTTGATGTCGATTTCCTCGTCCTCGCGCCCCTTGGTAGCGCCGCCCATGGCCAGCGTGAACGCCAGTCCCCTGAGGAAGTGGGTTGACGTCAGGGGGTTGCGGCCCTTGCTCTCGGTGGCGCTGGCCAGAGCATTGGCGACTTCGTGGGATTCCGCCCCGCTGATTCCTACAGCGATAATGCGGTAGTCGGACAGCCATTTATTCTCCACCGCGTCCCGGTAACTCCGTCGGAACAGGTCCGGGCCGAACACCCTCTGGTCGTCCATGTTGCGGACCACCCAGTCCTCTTTCTGTTTCTCCCTCAGAGCTTTCTGGGTGTATATCTTCGGCGTGGCAGTCTGATAGATACGGTGTTTTGCCGGAAACATATCGTTGTCGTGGCACAGTGTAAAGTCCCTTATCTGGTCCACGGTGGACTTCTTCGTCCGGCGCAGCCCGGCGGTGCGGTGGGCCTCGTCGCAGACTAGCACCTCTGCGGTAGTCCCCAAAGTCCGGAGTGCCTCGGCTATCCGGTGCCCGCTCTGGTAGGTGCCGAAGATGACGCTGAGGCGCTCATTTTCTTGTCCCTCCACTATCCACCGGGCAATTTCCTCCGGGTCGGTGGTGACCTTTCCCTTGATTTCGTTGGCGCTGACGTTGCTGGAGTCGGCGGTCACTTCCTCGAAGGTGTTTCTCTGGTCTTCTTTCCTGGGGTTGTAACCGGCCGTCTCGTCCGAGCAAACGGCCAGGGCGCGGATGGGCCTTTCCGAGTTCAGCAGGTATTCGCGCCGGATCTGTGCAACCAGGGCGATGGACGGGCATAGCACCACGGACAGCCCGCCGGGGGGCGACAGCTCCTCCACTATGCGCAGGGAGACGCGGGTCTTGCCGGTGCCGCAGGGCAGGATGATCTTGCCTCGGGCCTGGCCGATGGGGGTGTCGTCCAAGTCGGTTTCAAGCTGTCCTCTCAGCCTGGTCGCTGCTGAGGTGACGGCGTCGTTCTGCATGCAGGTCTTGGATTGCCTGCGCCACTCTCCATCGGGGTTGGGCTGGCAATGGGGGCACTCCTCGTCTCCGATACTTCCTTGCGCCTGCGCCGAGAGGTCGGCGTGGAGGTTGATGAGCTTGATCTTCTTGCTGAGTTGGGAATTGGTCCGCTCAGCCCTAGCGCTGTGCCGGTTGTCGCCGTTGGTAACCAGCCACCTTTGGGTGTACAGTTCGTTTTCGCTTTCCGCTATGAAACTGTTTATTTCCTTCCGGGCGATGTCCTCGCCGTGGCCGCTTTCGTCCAGCTGCCTGGACTTGCACTGGATGGCAATAAGGTTTCCACTGGAGTCGACCGCTACGGCGTCTATGCCGTTGTCCTGGTTCGAGGTTCCCGGGAGCAGGCTCTCCCGGTCGGGCCATTCCGCCCATGTCCAGCAATGGGAAATGTCCCATTCCTTGATGTAGGGCGCCATCTGGGCCGTCAGACGCTCCAGCCACTTCCCCCCCGTGGGTACCGACTTCGCTTCCTCCAGGGTTTCCAATGCCTGGGCGATTGCCTCGTGTGCGGTTGTCTCGCTCATCTTCCCTGCGTCCTCCGGCGTGGCGTTGCAGCGGGAATCGAATACGCAGCTTCCAGGGGCATATCCCTACAGTTCCCTCAGCTCTTCCTTCCAATTGAGAAAAACCCTGGATGGTGTTGACCTTGTCACAGACGCTTTAGCTCCGATTTGAGCCGTCTGGTTAGGGCATGCTTGAAACCAGTGTAACTCTTCGCTGATGCCATCCCCAGCCTTCCACCGAGACAGGGATAGCCTGTCTTCCTCTCGGTTTCAAGTGGGTACAATACTCCCACAAGTTCCCCATGCAAAGCCGACTGACGCTCTTTCACCGGCATCAGATAATCCGCACCGTCGTCCGTAATC
>JAPPJA010000201.1 GCA_028874675.1 Chloroflexota bacterium | reverse complement strand
CCGGGCGCCGGTACGGAGTCCCCGTCCAAGTTCTCGGTGAAGGTCATGGTCAGCGCCGTCCCGTCCACCGCCGCGCCCTGGAACCCCGGCAGCCCAGCGTCCACCCTGTGGGCCCGGTTGTGGGCGATCCAGGAAAAGCTGAGGTTGGCGGTCTGTCGCGGCCAGGCATGGAAGGAGCTGATGGTGCTGCCGTTGAGGTCGATGGGGTTCCGGGCCACCGCGATGCCCGCGGTCGAGACGTCCGTCCCCGCCACGGTGTAGATGAAGGTCAGCGTTTCGGTGTCGTCCCGGCCATCCCATTGCGCCCACCGCTGCCCCCCGCTGCTCTCCTCGGTGAGGTCGATCTTCAGGCGCGGCCGGCCGCTCCACCAGTTGACGTCCACCGCCGTGTCGAAGGTCACCTCCAGCCGGACCTGCTCGCCGAACCCGTAGGTGCGGTCGGGGCCGGGGTCCGAGACCAGCCCGATGGACTCGATCATCGGCATCCCGTTGGTCACCGGCTGGCCGGAGAAGCTCTCCATCAGGTTGCCGGCGCGGTCCCGCAGCCCGTTGGCCGTGGAGGGCTTGGCGTAGCTCACCGTCACCGTGGCGTCCTTGCCGCCGGGCACCGGGCCGGTCACCAGTTTGACCTGCTGGCCGGAGATGTAGGCCACGCCGGTCACGGCGACGGTGCGGGCCCGGCCCCCCGGCGGCGTGGCCGTCACCCGGAAGGCGCTGGTCGGCGGCTTTGTGTCCTCGACCAGGAGCTCGGTGGACACCATCTCCAGGAAGGCCTTCTGGTCGTAGGTCGGGGGGCAGTACCAGTGCAGGCGTCCGCCGGCGTAGCTCCAGTCGCAGTTGGTGTGCCAGGGGAAGAGCTGCGCGCTGGAGAAGAGGGGCGCGTCCACGTCGGGCGCCGTGTTGGTCACCCGCTGGTAATCGAAGGAGTTGGCCGGGTAGCCGATGGCCCGGCCGACCAGCGCGTTCCGGGCCGGGCGCTCATATTTCAGGTCCGTTGTGCCGTGGGAGGGGATGGCCTGGGCCAGGGTCAGCGTCACCGTGGCGCCGGAGATGGACACGCCGGTGACCGGGACCGGGCATTCACCCGAGCACCGGGGAAGGCCCTCCCCGCCGCCGTGAAAGGTGCTGACCTTGAAACTGTCGTAGGAGGGGACCCGGTCCTCGTTCAGGGCCCGGTTGAAGGTCACCGTCAGCGCCTTGCCGTTCACCGTCGCGCCGACGAAACTCGGCCCGTCCGTGACGCCGGCAACCACGTTGGCGGCCAGGGCCCGGTCGCCGAGCCCGTCGCCGCCCACCTCTACTAAAATCACGTCGTACGGGACGCCCGGCTCCAGGCCGGAAATCGTGTGGCTCCGCGCGCCGGGGGCGAGGGTGATGGGGCCAACCCGAGTGTCCGAATCTCCGGTCCGTTCATGGAAGATCATCCAACTCCCCTCGATCCCTGCGGGGGGCGCGGGGGTCCAGTGCACATTGATCACGCCGTCGCCGAAGCCGGGCTCGGCGTAGCCCGTGGGCATGTCCGGGCAGGTGGCGCAACCCGCCGGCGCCACCATGCTCAGGAAGAAGTGGGCGTGGCCCAGGTTGGCGCGGTCGGACACCTCCAGGTTGGCGAAGCCGGCCACCTCTTCTTCGTCCCCGCCCCGCAGCGGGCTCGCCGAGGGCTTGACGTAGCTCACCTGGACCGTCTCGTTATAGCGGTGGGCGAGCACCTCGGCCAGGGTCACGGTGGCGGCGCTGCCGGAGATGGTGGCCGTGCCGGTGCCGGCGATGGTCCGTTTCGTGCCGTCCGGGCTGACGATGCTCACGGTGAAGGCGCTGCCCGCCGGGGCCGAGGCGGTGTCCAGGTCCTCGTCGAAGTTCACGGTCAGGGTCGCCCCCTCCACCCGCGCCCAGAGGAAGCCGGGCGGCGACGGGTGGGCTGCGACCACGTTGTTGGCCTGGGCTACATCTCCGGGCTGCGACGGCGAGCCCCCGGTCCATCCTATGACTCGGATGTCATACGCGATGCCCGGCTCCAGGCCGGTAATCGTGTGGCTCCGCGTGGCGGCGGAGATGTCTGTCCCGCCTGGGAACCCGCCCACTGCGGCTTTTCGATGGCGGACATTCCATGAACTTGCGGCCGGACCGGAGGTCGCGGGCGTCCAGTGCAACGTAATCTGGCCGCCGCCGGGGCCCGGTACGGCATAGCCCGTGGGGGCGTTCGGACCCGTACTGCTGCCTAGACCCACGTCCGTGAAATGCACGGGATACACGGCGCCCCGTTTCGTGTGGTTGTCCGTCCACTTGTTGGCGAAGCCGCCCACCACGAGGCCCCCCCTGCCCGCGCCCAGCAGCGGGTTGGCCGAGGGCCTGGCGTAGCTCACCCTGACCGTCTCGCCGTGGGCGACCGGGCCGGCCAGGGTCACGGTGGCGGCCTTGCCGGAGATGCTGGCCGTGCCGGCGCCGGAGATGGTCCGGGCCGTGCCGCCCGGGGCGGTTACGCTCACGGTGAAGGCGCTGCCCGCCGGGGCCGAGCCGGTGGCCAGGTCCCGGTCGAAGTTGACGGTGAGCGTCGCCCCCTCCACGTCCGCCCACCAGAAGGCGGGCGGCGGGTGGGCGGCAGCCACGTTGTCGGCCACAGAGAAATCGCCGCCCCCGCTTGCGTTTTCTCCTTCAATTGCTACCCAGTACTCGACGCCCGGCTCCAGGCCGGAAATCGTGTAGCTCCGCGCGGCGGCGGGGATGTCGTCTGAAGCCGTCTGGGACATCGTTTCGGCGGATTTTCGATATCCGACAGCCCAACTCGTGGCAGCCGGTCCGGCGGGCGTCCAGTGCAGGGTAATCTGGCCCTCGCCGGGGCCGGGCTCGGCCCAGCCCGTGGGCGGGTCCGGAGTCCCCGTGGTTGCAGCACCTATGGTCGTGAAATGCACGTGGCCCGGAGCGCCGTCGTGCCCGCCGTGGGCCTGGGCGGCCCCGGGTCCGGCCAGCAGGGCGGCCAGGGCGATGATGAGAAGCAGGGCCGCCAGGCCGAGCAGCGGCCAGCGGGACAGGAAGGGGGTGAAAGAACAGGGCCTCATGCCGTCACCTCCCGGGGGAGGCGGCGGAGAGGACGGGGAATGCAGGTTCTAGGGCCGGGAGAGTCGGGGGGGGGGGGGGGGTGAAGTTGCCCCGTGGGCGGCCCCGGGGGGGGGCCCCCCGGGGCGGGGGGCCCCCGCCCGGGCGCCCCCCCCCCCCCGCCCCCCCCCCCCGCCGAACTTGACCACGTGAGCGTCCCCGGCGGGGGACGCCCCGGGCGCGGCGGACCCGGCGGCGGCCGGGGCCGGGGCCGGCGCCGGTTCACCCTGAAGCTGGGCATGGCTGACGAACAACTGTGGTCCTCCATTGTTCAAAAATGGTCGCAGGGGACTATACCACCCCGCAGGGGATTTGTGGGTTATATCTTGTGATTGTGTGATTGCATCTTGTTGCACAGGGGAAATTGGGGCATAATTGCTCCCGCCAACGCCAAATCCCGCTGGCGGGGACTGGGGAGTTGCCCTGCTCCTTCGGAGGTGACGAGTTGAACCCACCGGACAGCCAGGCCCGGGAGATAGCCGCCCTCCGGGAGCGCCTCTCCCGCCTGGGCCAGGCCAGCCTGCGCATCACCCGGGACCTGGACTTCAACTCGGTGCTCCAGGGGGCGCTGGACTCGGCCCGCTCCCTGACCAACGCCCGCTACGGCGTCATCGTCCTGCACGACGGGGCCGGGGTGGCGGCGGAGTTCCTGTCCTCGGGCATGACCGCCGAGGAGACGGGGCGGCTGTGGACGGCTCCGGGCTGGGCGCAGCATTTCCAGTACCTGGCGGGGCTGGCCGGCCCCCTGCGGGTGCCCGACCTGCCGGGCCACCTGGCGGAGCAGGGCCTGCCCGGTCTGCAACCTCCGGTGGAGGTCAGCGAGCGGGTGTCCTTCCTGGCCTTTCCGGTGGACCACCAGGGGGAGCGGGTGGGCAGCATCTACCTGGCCGAGAAGCGGGACGGGGAGGAGTTCTCCCGGGAGGACGAGGACACCCTGGCGCTGTTCGCCGCCCAGGCGGCCCTGGCCATCGCCAACGCCCGCCAGCACCGGGAGGAGCGGCGGGCCCGGGCCGACCTGGAGACATTGGTGGACACCTCCCCGGTGGGGGTGGTGGTCTTCGACGCCGCCACCGGAGCGCCGGTGTCCTTCAACCGGGAGGCGCTGCGCATCGTGGACGGGCTGCGGGGGCCGGAGCAGGCGCCGGCGGACCTCCTGAACCTGGTGACGCTGCGGCGGGCCGACGGGCGGGAGATTTCGCTTCAGGAGCTGCCCCTGGCCCAACTGCTCCGCGCCGGGGAGACGGTGCGGGCCGAGGAGGTGGCGCTGCGGGTCCCCGACGGGCGCAGCGTCAGCGCCCTGCTCAACGCCACGCCGATCATGGGGGACGACGGCGCCGTCGAGTCCTTCGTGGTCACCCTCCAGGACCTGACGCCCCTGGAGGAGGCGGAGCGGCTGCGGGCCGACTTCCTGGCCATGGTGAGCCACGAGCTGCTGGCGCCCCTGACCTCCATCAAGGGCTCGGCCGGCACGTTGCTGGGGTCGGCCGCGGACATGGACCCGGCCCTGGCGCGCCAGTTCTTCCGCATCATCGAGGACCAGGCCGACCACATGAAGGAGCTGGTCTCGGACCTGCTGGACGTGGCCCGCATCGAATCGGGCTCCCTGCCGGTCAGTCCCGAACCGGCGGAGGTGTTGCTGCTGGTGGACCGGGCCCGGAGCGCCTTCTCCGGCGCTGGGGGCGGGAACCCCCTGGAGATCGACATCGACCCGGACCTGCCCCTGGTGCTGGCGGACCGGCGGCGCATCGTCCAGGTGCTGGTGAACCTGCTGACCAACGCCGCCCGCCACTGCCCGCCGTCGGCGGCGGTCCGGGTGAGCGCCGCGCGGGACGGGGTGCACGTGGCGGTGTCGGTGATTGACGAGGGCCGGGGCATACCCTCGGAACAGTTGCCCTACCTGTTCAGGAAGTTCTCCGGCGGCGGGTCCGGTGAACAGTCCGGGGAACCGGGCGGGAACACGGGCCTGGGGCTGGCCATCTGCAAGGGGATCGTGGAGGCCCACGGGGGCCGCATCCGGGCCGAGAGCGACGGGGTCGGCCTGGGGGCGCGGTTCACCTTCACCCTGCCCACGGTGGAGGCCGCCGGGAGCGGCGGGGCGTCTCCGGCTGCTGCCGGCTCATCCCGCCGGGGGCGGGTGGACGCGGAGGAGCGGGTGCGGGTGCTGGCGGTGGACGACAACCCCAACGACCTGCGCTACGCCCGGGAGACCCTGGCCGATGCGGGGTACGCGCCCCTGGTTACCGGTGACCCGGAGGAGGCCCTGCGGCTGATGGCCGAGGAGCGGCCCCAACTGGTGCTGCTGGACCTGATGCTGCCCGGCGCCGACGGCGTGGACCTGATGCAGGCCGTCCTGGAGATTGACGACGTGCCGGTGGTCTTCATCTCGGCCTACGGGCGGGAGGACCTGGTGGCCCGGGCCTTCGACATGGGGGCGGCGGACTACGTGGTCAAGCCCTTCTCGCCCACGGAGCTGGCGGCCCGCATCCGGGCGGCCCTGCGCCGGCGGGCGGCGCCCGAGCCGCTGCCGGCCTACGCGCACGGCGGCCTGGCCGTTGACTTCGCCCAGCGCCGGGCCACCCTGGGCGGGGAGCCGCTGGACCTGGTGTCCCTGGAGTACCGGCTGCTGGAGGAGCTGGCGGCCAACGCCGGGCGGGTGCTGACCTACGAGCGGCTGCTGGAGCGGGTGTGGGGCCGGAGGGGCGGCGGCGACCTGCGGCCCATGCGCGCCATCGTGAGCCGGCTGCGCTCCAAGCTGGGCGACGACGCGGACCGTCCCACCTACGTGTTCACCGAGCCGCGGGTGGGGTACTGGGTGCCGGCGGGGGAGGGGCGGGGTTAGGAACCTCCCGCGATTTCCTGAGCGACGGCCAGGCTTCGTCCCCGCAGAACCTCGGCATAAGCTCTACTTTGATCTCCCCTGTTCCCGTTTGTTCTTGCCCGGGAAGACACCCTTGGCTACGGTGATAGGACGGGTTCCGTGATGGTAATAAACGGTGACTTATGATTGCCCCATAGGTTATGTTCGCGTTACATGAACATGGTAAACTGCCGACCGTGGTCATCAAACTGGCCGCCAAAGGAGCCTACCGCTGATGGCATGGATACATTCCCGGCTCCAGCCCAGGCGGTCCGGCGACGGAAAGCGCCACCTCAGGCAGGCAGCCCTCCCGGCCCTTCTGCTGCTTCTGGCCGTTTCCCTCGCCGGCTGCGGCGCCGGGTCCACAGATCCTGCCGGAGGGGTCAAGGGCGCCACCGAGGCAGAAATCGCCAGGGCGTCGCCCACGGAGGAACCGGGTGGCGCCCCGCCCCGGTTGACAGGCGACGGAGGCGGTGGAGCCGGAGGTGTCGAAGCGACGGGCGTAGGACGCAGTTCCCCGGCCTCGGGCGACAGGGCCGCCCTGGCCGCCCTGTACAACGCCACTGGCGGTCCGAACTGGGTGGACAACCGTGATTGGCTGAGCGACGAACCGATAGGATATTGGTGGGGCGTTCGCACCAGCGGAGGACGGGTGACGGAGTTACATCTCTATGGGAACCGGTTGAGCGGTGAATTGCCGCCCGAACTGGGCGACCTTACACACCTGGAGCGCCTGTGGCTTTGGGAGAACGATCTGGAGGGGGAAATACCTTCCCAGATCGGGAACCTTTCCGAACTCGGGGAGCTCAACATCAGAGGCAACCGGTTGAACGGAGAAATACCGCCCGAAATCGGCAACCTCTCGAATCTCGAATATCTCATTCTCAACAACAACCGGTTGAGCGGCGAGATACCACCCGAACTGGGGAACCTGGTGAACCTCAAGAGGCTGGACCTCTGGGATAACCAGTTGAGCGGTGAGATACCCGCTGAACTGGGCAACCTCAAAGGCCTGTACCTGCTCTCCTTGGCATCAAACCAGTTGAGGGGGCAGATACCGCCGGAGCTGGGCAACCCGGAAAACCTCCAATACCTGGACCTGGAGGACAACCAGTTGAGGGGACCGGTGCCTGCCGAACTGGGCAGAGCGAGGGAATTGAGGCTGCTGTGGCTCTCGGGGAACGAAATAAACGGCGAAATGCCGATTGAACTTGCCGACCGCCGCTATCTGGACCTGAACGGCAGCGCCGCAGGATGCATACCGCAAGGTCTGCGCAATGTGAGAGACGACAGGCCACCGGACGAACCACGCATCGTGGTCGTTGACAGGACGCCGGATACGGCGACACTCCTGGTCGACGACTTTGATCGGCCCGATTCCCAGCAGCCCTTCAGCCACGAATGGCGCCGGAGCGATGAAGGAGAATCCGGGCCGCTCGATCTCGTCGAGTCGAATGTAGCGATCAGGGAGTACGTGGACCGTGGGCTGGACCCGGATACGACCTACTATTACACCGCCAAGTCTTGCAACCGATGTGGATGTTCCGATTTTGCTTTTCCCGCCATCGGCGTGATTACGGAATCTGACGGCGCTGTTAACGTCCCCGCTACTCCCCAAGGGTTTGCGGGAAGAAAGGTCAGAGTGACGGGTCCCGATCAAGCTGAGGTGACCTGGCAGAGTTCACCTGGCGCAACCTACTATGATGTGTATCAGGGGTCGGCCGGCGGCAGTGATTGGGAGCTTGATGCCGCGGTCAGCGCACCGGCTACCGAATACCGGGACTATGCTCCCAACTTTTTTTCGGCGGCTTCGATACCACATCCTACAGGGTACGGGCCTGCAACAAGGCCGGGTGCTCGGAGTTTACGGACACCGCTACGATTCGTTGAGGTGAATGTATGCCAGCGGTCCTTGTCTGCCGGCTCAGGTTAAAGATTGAATCTGCCGTTGTCAGCAAGCGGGGTATCTCAACGTTGGCTTTATCGGAAGACATCTGGCCTCTCACATCTTTGATCAACATCCTGCCGGGTCCTTTTTGAGGTGGAACCCCTTATGGCTCTTCCGCAATTTTGGTGAACATTGGATAGACGCAAAGCATTTAAGCGAAATTGGGTATTAAACCGGTGCG
>JAPPJA010000030.1:4752-8103 GCA_028874675.1 Chloroflexota bacterium | reverse complement strand
CCGCCTGCGCGGGAACGACGGTTTAGCCCCAACCCATCAATACAATCTGGTTGAGATACTAATTACGGTTGCTGGCGGTGGGCGGCCAGCATGGCCTCCTTGAGCCGCTGGGCCGCACCGCCGGGATCGGGGCTGGCCAGTATGCCGGTAATGACGGCCACGCCCGAGGCTCCGGCCCCCATAACCTGATGGCAATTGTCGGCGGTAATGCCGCCGATGCCGATGGCGGGAAGCCCATACCGGGCGGCTATCCGGGCCAGCAGCCCCGGTCCGGCGGGTTCCTCACCGGGATGGGAGCGGCTGGCGAACATGGTGCCCACCAACAGAAAGTCGGCGCCGTCGTCCACGGCCTGGCCGGCTCCTTCCACCGAATGGACCGAACGCCCGATAAGCATATCCGGTCCCAAAATGCGGCGGGCCGCCGAGGCGGGTACCGCATCCTCCCCAAGCTGGACGCCGTCGGAAGGAAGGGCAGCGGCCACATCCACCCGCTCGTTGACTACGAGCAGGGCGCGGTCGCCGATGGCGTGGCGCAAACGGGTGGCCAGGTCCAGCAACTGGGCGCCGTGCAAGTCCTTCTCCCGCAACTGGACCAGGTCCACCCCGCCTTTGACCGCTTCGGCCACCCGATCAACCAGGGCAGCCTCGCCGCACACCTGGCGGTCGGTAACCAGGCAGAGGCAAGGTTCGGGCAGCGAGGGGGGAGAAGGAATTGAAGCCATCCTATAATTCGGGTTTGCGATCGTTCCGGTTACCGCGCCTGAATGCACGGGGTATTCACCCCAATTCCAACAGGGCTATCCCATGAAAGATTCGTCCTGCAGCCGGTTAATTTCCACGAGGCAAAGCTATACCGCCCCGAGCTTGCCGAAGGGCCTCAAATCCTTCCGCACGACCTCGCTACGGTTCCGTAAGCCAGTTGGTGGGGAGGAGTTTAGATTCTTCGGCAAGCTCAGAATGACAATTTACTCACTCATGCGATGGCCCTGCCAATTCCGACCTTTCCTCTTGACGAGGAAGAGGACAGGGGAGGCGGTCAGCGGGCGGACCAGCTCTTTCTTGGAATGCTGGGTAGAAGCGGCGTGCTCGCCAAGGCGATAACCAGATAATACATAGCCGCGAGGTTCCCGCCCGCGCGGGAACGACGGTTTAGTCCCAACCCGTCAATACAATCCAGTTGAACAACTAGCCCTTCCCCGTCGAGGGGGGATAATCGAAAGACCCTGCACAGGAGCGGTCCTGGATTCCGGCCTGCGCCGGAATGACGGTCAAACCCCAACCCGTCAATACAAACCAGTTGACGCAATCCGGATGGCCGGCTAGCTGCCCGCGGTGACCGGCTGGGGCACCTCGTCGGTGGGGCTGCTGGCTGAGGCGTAGGCGCGGGTGGGAATGCGGCCCGCCAGGTATGCGTTGCGGCCAGCCTGGACCCCCAACTTGAAGGCTTCGGCCATCTGAGCCGGGTTCTGGGCCTGGGCGATGGCGGTGTTCACGAGGACCGCGGAGGCGCCCATTTCCAGAGCCTTGGAGGCGTCGGAGGGGACGGCGAGGCCGGCATCCACGACCACGGGGACGTTGGCCTGCTCGATGATGATGCGCACCTCTTCGACGGTGTGAATGCCCTGGCCGGACCCGATGGCGGAGCCCAGGGGCATTACGGTGGCGCAGCCAACTTCCTCAAGGCGCCTGGCCAGCACGGGGTCGGCATGGATGTAGGGGAGGACGATGAATCCCTCCTGCACCAACTGGCGGGCGGCCTCCAGGGTGCCCACCGGGTCGGGGAAGAGGTACTTGGGATCGGGAATGACCTCCAGCTTCACGAAGTCGGTCCTGGCTACTTCACGGCCAAGGCGGGCCACAAACATGGCTTCCTCGACGGTGGCGCAGCCGGCGGTGTTGGGCAGGATGTTGTACCTGGACCAGTCGATGTGGTCCAGGATAGTCTTCTGCGTGGGATCGTCGAGGTTGAGCCGACGAATGGCCACGGTGACCATCTCGGTGCCCGAGGCCTCGATGGCCTCCACCATTTCCTCGTTGGTGCGGTAGCGGCCGGTCCCCACGACCAGCCGGGAAGAGAAGCTCTTGCCGCCAATTACCAAGTCATCGGACATCTCTGTTACTCCTGGTGAGTCTCCAGAATAAGACAAAACCGCCGTGCAATTGACCGGCGGTTGCTCAATTTCCAGCGTCTTATCCCTGCGCCGGCATTATCCGGATCAGGTACAGACGGTCGGCAGCGACGTGCGGCTGCCCTCTCAGCCTGGCTTACCCAAGCTCCCGCCAGAACATTTCCTATTCGGTTTGGTAGCCAACTTTAACACGCAGTGGGGTTGTAGTCAAACCCGGCGAGGGGGCGAGTAAGGGTTCCATTATGGATGACTTGGCACAGGCGGAACGGTCGCATTTCAGCCAGGGCGGGTTTGAAACCCGCCGCTACCTCTATGAGCCACCTGAATCGGAACGCTACCTAAACCAAAGCCAACGTGGGATGCGCACTTGCGCCGCGGCGGCGTCCGCATTCGGTCTCAAAGCGAAGCCCAGTCATCTCTTGGTAGGGGCAGCTTTGAAACCTGCCCTGCCCAAGAGCAAGTCTGGCAAACGGAACGGAGTCCCCATTTGCCTACGTTGTCACCAATGTGGAAAACAAGGCGGGTTTGAAACCCGCCCCTACCTCTATAGGCCTCCTGAACCGCAATGCTGCGTAGTGGTCCAACTGCATTGAAATGATGGAATGCACTTGTCTATCGCCACTCCTGTGGGATCCTCATCTTACAAGTTGCTCCGAGGTTCCCGCCTGCGCGGGAACGACGGGTTTAGCCCCGTCCCATCAATACAATCTGGTTGAACTACCAGTGACAGGATGGTGTGGCGGCCCCGCAGGTGAGACGCTAATATACTTTCATGCTTAACCAAACTCCTTCAAATGACGTTCAATCATATGAACTCCGGTTTCGCGGTCGGTTGATGACCGGCCGAAATTCTCCCCAGCTACGAGAAGCCCTGTGGAAGACGGTGCAGGAGGCCAAGGAGGGCGACCTGATGGCCCCGGTGACCGTGGTGTCTCCCTCCAGGTACGCCAGCCTGAGTTTGCGGCAGGAACTGGGCGGGGAGGGATTCATCAACGTGCGGTTCATCCAGCTGCCGGTATTGTCGGAATTGCTGGGCGGGGCCGCCCTGGCCGGGGAGAACAGGAAACCCCTGACCTCCACCCTGCACAGCATATCCCTGCGGCGGGTACTGGCCGGGACCGGCGGGCCGCTGCGGCCGGTTAGCCACCACTTCCGGACCCAGTCAAGCGTCCGCGCATCCTTCAGGGAGCTGCGCCGGCTGGACGAGCAGGGGCTGGCGGAA
>JAPPJA010000030.1:0-4742 GCA_028874675.1 Chloroflexota bacterium | reverse complement strand
GGGCTGTACCGGGAGCACCGGCAGAACCTCATGGGCGCCTGGTATGACCCGGAAGACCTGACGGCGAAGGCGGCAGAGGTTGTGGGACTGGGGCAGGCGGCGGCCCTGGACGACCTGGGGCACATCGTGATTTTTCTGCCGCGCACGGTCAGTCCGGCAGAGGCGTCCTTGATTGACGCCCTGGCCCGGGAGGGTCGGTGCTCGGTAATACTGGGGCTTTCGGGAGACGCGCAGGCTGACGGTCCGACGGAAGGCCTGGCCAGGGAGCTGGAGGGGGTCCTGGGGAATGCCGTTGCCATCGGCGGAACAGGTGACTCGCCTGGGGCGCTGGCCGGGGAGGCCGACCTGCACGTCGCGCCCACCACGCACGAGGAAATGCGGTGGGTAATAAGGCAAATCGTGGAGGAAGCAGATGCGCGGGGCACGCCGTTCCACCGAATGGCAGTACTCTATCGAATGGAGAATCCCTACGGCGCCGTGATACGGGACGAACTGGCGCTGGCCGGCATTCCCATGGCGGGGCCGGGAAGGGATACGCTGGCAGAAACCACGGTCGGCCGTACCCTGCGGGGCCTGCTGTCGCTGGCAGAGAAGGACTTTCAGCGGGACGAGCTGATGGACTGGTTGACCAGCTGTCCGGTCAGTCCACCCGGGGTAAGGCCAGAAGGGTTCAACCCGACCCTGTGGGACACGATCAGCCGCAGCGCAGGGGTAGTGGGCGGCCTGGACCAATGGAGGGAGCGACTGGAGAACTATGCCAGGAATACCATGGCGCGGGCCGACGATGACGAGAGGACGGACGCAATTTCCGAAGCCCGGGCCAGCGCAATGCGGGATTCGGCCGCGGCAGGCCTGGAGCTGAGACGGTTCGTGCTTGACCTGGCCGAGGCGGTGAAGCCTCCGGCCGACGGGAGCAGGTGGGAAGCTTTCAGCGACTGGGCATCCGGCCTGTTCGGACAGTACCTGGACAGCGTCAGCGCCGCCACCAATGCCGCCGAGTGGGAGAGATTCGAAAGCGAGAAGGAGTCGGTGGAGCGAATTCTGAAGGAAATCGCGGCGGCGGACGCCATCAACGCCCGCGCCACGGCGGAGGAGTTCAAACAGGTGGTGGAGGCATCGCTGCAGGTACCGCAGGGGCACCTGGGTCCCACGGGACAGGGGGTGTTCGTATCCAGCTTCCAGAATGGGGTGGGGATGAGCTTTGACCGGATCTGGCTGGTGGGAATGATCGAGGGAAGCGTTCCGCCGGCCCAACGACCGGACCCACTGCTGCCGGAGACGGCCCTGGCCTCGGCGGGCAGCCTGACCCGGTCCCGGCGGCTGGCGGCACAGGAACGGTATGAGTACCTGTCGGCCCTGGCGACGGCTCCCCGGCGCACCCTGTCATATCCGCTGGCCGATTCCGGTTCGCGAAGGCGGGCCCATCCGTCGCGGTGGCTGCTGGAACACGCCCACCGCGCTGGCGGGGGAGCAGGTCCACAGCGGGACCCTGGGCTCGTACGGCAACCGGGACTGGCTGACGGTAACCCAATCGGCGGAGCACGCGCTGGGAGACCTGGACAATGGTCAGCTGGCCGACGAACTGGACTTTAACCTGCACCGCCTGGTGCACTGGCGGCGGGTCGGGTACCGCGCTGCCAGCCATCCCCTGGCGGCGGAGGGAACCCTGGCCCGGGCCAACGCGCTGAGCGGCAAACGCCTGTCACGAGGCTTGACGGAATTTGACGGCAACCTGTCGGAGGCGGCCACCGACGCGCGGTACGTCCGGAACCTGGGCCGGCAGCCAATGTCGCCCACGCGGCTGGAGACCTGGGCGACCTGTCCATTCAAGTACTTCCTGGGAAATGTGCTGCAGCTGGCGGCGCTGGAGAAGCCGGAGGACATTACGGTCATCAGCCCGCTGGAACGGGGCAGCCTGGTGCACGCCATCCTGGAGAAGTTCATTGTTGAAGCAAATGCCCAGGACGCCTTGCCGTCACCCGGTTCTCCCTGGAGCGAGCGCGACCACCAACGCTTAAGGGCTATTACCGAGGATGAGTTCCGGTCGGCGGAGGTCAGGGGAGTCACGGGCAAGTATCTGCTGTGGGAAATGGCAAAGCAGGACATCAGGGAAGACCTGGCCAGATTCCTGGCGGAAGAGAGCCAATTACGGGCCGACATGCATACAGGCAGGGTACTGGCCGAAGCCAGGTTCGGGCTGGGCGGCGAGTCACCGGAAGTGGAAGACCCGACGACGGGATTGCGGTTCCGCGGGATTATTGACCGGGTGGACATCAGCGCCGACGGGGAGTCGGTTCTGGTGACGGACTACAAGACCGGTTCCAGCAGTCCGTACAGCGCCCTGGACAAGGACCCCATTGACCGGGGCAAGCGGCTGCAGCTGGGGATTTATTCCCTGGCAGCCCAACGGCTTTTTCCCAACGCCACCAAGGTCCGGGCGGCCTACTGGTTCACATCGGCCGGGGGCGGGTTCAAGCTGCTGCCCTCGGAATACTTCGACATTGAGGACAGCGACACGGCCCAGCGATTCAGGGACGGGGTGTCCACCGTGGTTGAAGGCATCCGGACGGGGGTGTTTCCCGCCAACCCCGGGAGTGACAGCGACCATAACAATTGTACCTATTGCGACTTTAAGAACCTCTGCAGTTCCCGTCGCTTGGATGCATGGGAGCGGAAAAAGACGGACAGCCAGGCAGCAATCTACCTGGAGCTGGCTGAGGATACACAGGCGGATGCGCAGGGAGGCGACAAATAGATGACAGGGCAACCCACCACTCCGGCCCCCCTCCGGCAGCCCTTTGCCCCCAGCGATGAAGCGGCACGGAGGGTTATAACCGGGAATCTTGACGACACGCTCTTCGTGGAAGCCAGCGCGGGCACCGGGAAGACCACGAGCCTGGTGCAGCGCATCGTGAACCTGGTGGTGACGGGCCGGACCACCATGGACCGGGTGGCCGCCATAACCTTTACCGAAGCGGCGGCGGCGGAGTTGAGGGACCGGGTCCGGGAATACCTGGAGCGCGGGGCGCTGGACCCGGAGAGGCCGGACGGCGAGCGGGAACTGTGCAGCCGGGGGGCCGAGGACCTGGACCAGGCGAACATCCGCACGCTGCATGCCTTTGCCGCTCAGCTGCTTCACGAGAGACCCCTCGATGCCGAGCTGCCGCCAGGATTTGAGACCTCGGACGAAATCGTGGCGGGAATTGCATTCGATGAGGCGTGGAGCGACTGGCTTAACGTTGTGTTGGAAGCGGACTCTCCCATTGCAGGGGACCTGGCCATGGCGCTTTCGGAGGGCGTTACGCTGGACAACCTGAAGAAACTGGCGGAAGCGTTTCATAAGAATTATGCCGACCTGAATGAGAAGGGGTTTGCCGTACCGGTAGCCACGGCAGGGGCTTCAGTAGAGGCGCTGCGCCGGCAGTGGCCCGAAGCGGAAAGGCTTTGCCAGTTTTCCAAGATTGGGGAAGGGGATCCACTCTACGACCACGTGGTCGTACGAACGGCGGCCGTTCAGGCGGTGCTGGGGACAGGGCCGGGTACGACCGCCAATTACCACCAACTGGGCAAACTTTGTCCAATCAGATGCAGGAATGGCAGAGTGGAGAACTGGGAGGTTGAGTCCAGCACGGGAGTGAACGGCTGCACCGCCCTGAAGGCAGTGCTGCTAGCATTGGACCACGTGATAACGGAGGAGCTGGAGCAGGCCAGTGAGAGGGCCTTCGCCAATATTCTGAACGCGGTGCAGGGGTTCGTGCTGGATTACGCGGCATCGCGGAGGCGGGAGGGGCGGGCCGAGTTCCAGGACCTGCTGGTGTGGGCGCGGGACCTGCTGCGGGACAACCTGGAAGTCCGCGACCACTTTCGGCGGCGGTTCTCACACCTGTTGATTGACGAGTCGCAGGACACGGACCCCATCCAGGCTGAAATCGCCATGTTCATAGCCGAGGATGTGCCCAGCGGCGCTTCTGAGGCTGACCGACCCAAGAGCTGGGACCAGGTGACTCCCGCCAGGGGAAAGCTGTTCGTGGTGGGGGATCCCAAGCAGTCCATATACCGGTTCCGGAGGGCCGATGTGGACCAGATGTACCGGCTTCAAGAGCGAATGGCATCCGCCGGCGGGGTCACGGAAAAGCTGGTACAGAACTTCCGGTCGCAGAGACCGGTTATCGACTGGGTGAATAACGTCTTTTCTGGGTGGATGGGCGCTGACGGGGACGAAGCAACGAAGAGCCAGGCCCCCTACGAGAGTATGACGCACCTGTGGTCGGCGTCGGCGGAAGGCGACAAGGGGCCGAGGGTGTGGGCGCTGGGCAACGAGGATATGGACGAAACTATCGAACCTGTCCGCAGGCAGGAGGCCAATGAGCTGGGCGCCCTGCTGAAACAGATAGTGTCGGAAGGGTGGCTGATGCTGGACCCGGATGCCTCGAGTCCTAACGAAGGGGAAGTGTACCGTCCGGTGAAATTCTCGGACATTTGCATCCTCATCCCTCGGCGAACCTCGCTGCCTTCCCTGGAAAGGGGGCTGGAGGCCTTCGACATCCCCTACCGTCTGGAGAGCGCGTCGCTGATTTTCAAAAGCCAGGAAGTGCAAGACCTGCTGAACTGCCTGAGGGCTATCGACAATCCGGCGGACCGGATCGCCACAGTTGCGGCCCTGAGGTCCCCGGCGTTCGGCTGCAGCGACGTGGACCTGTTGAGGCATTACGAGGCGGGGGGACAGTTTGACTATCTTGCCA
>JAPPJA010000482.1:6972-8127 GCA_028874675.1 Chloroflexota bacterium | reverse complement strand
CCCGCGCTGGCGGGAACGTGGAACCTGTGCAAGTAGTGGGTTGGGTAGGGGCGCATGGCCATGCGCCCTTACGAAGTCGGAGGTATGACAGGTGTATGGGCAGGCAATTCCCTCAACTTCGAACTGGTACGCTCCAACCACCCTTGTTGACCATCGCCCGTGGCGGTGCTAACGTCCTTTGGAATAACATCGTCAGATGCCTCGCAGCACAATGTCCACCCAGCGTCGCCTGGAGGAGGTCGTCATGGCCATTCCCGTCGAGCACAGCAGCGTCTCAACCATGGACCAGCAGGTAACCCACCCCCTGGACCCTCTCACGTCCGAAGAAATAGTCCTCGCCGCCAGCATTCTCAGGGAGCAACGCCAGCTTGGCCCCAGGGTGCGCTTCGAGACCATCGTCCTCAACGAGCCGGACAAGGCCGTCGCCGCCGGATTTTCCCCCGGCGACCCCCTGCTCCGTGAAGCCTTCCTGGTCATCCTGGACAATGAGGACGCCTCCACCTGGGAGGCTGTAGTCTCCCTCAACGAGGGGAAGGTGACCTCCTGGAAGCACGTCCCCGGCGTACAGCCCCGGATCATGTTCGACGAGTTTGCCGAGTGCGAGGCCACGGTCCGGGCCGACCCCCGGTTCCAGGCTGCCCTCCGCAAACGCGGCATCACCGACCCCGACCTGGTCATGGTTGACCCCTGGTCCGCCGGCTACTACGGCTACGAGGACGAAGAGGGCCGCCGCCTGGCCCTGGCCCGCAATTTCCTCCGCTCCAGTCCCACCGACAACGGTTACGCCCGGCCCATCGAGGGCCTCAGCGCGCTGGTGGACCTGAACAAGATGGAAATCATGCGCATTGACGATTACGGCGTCATTCCCCTTCCCCCCAACCCGGGCAACTACTCCGCCGAGTTCGTTGACGCCGATGCGCTTGCGGACCAGGTCCTCGGGCCCCTGTATGCCTGTGGGCGCGCCCGCGATGACTGCGCTCGCGACGGGCAGGGGCTCCTCGGTGGTGTTGTAGGCGGTGGCGATCCAGGAGATCGGGAATCCCTGGTTGTAGGCGATGATGGTGGAGAAGGCGTTGGTGAAGGCGGCGTCGGCCGACCCGCCCCTGATGGCCGCCAGGGAGCCGGCCCCGCCCTGGGTCCGGACCAGTTCCACCT
>JAPPJA010000482.1:0-6962 GCA_028874675.1 Chloroflexota bacterium | reverse complement strand
GGTTCCGCCAGGACCTGAAGCCCCTGGAAATCACCCAGCCCGAGGGCCCCAGCTTTACCGTAGATGGCCACGGCGTAAGCTGGCAGAAGTGGCGCCTGCGCGTGGGGTTCACCCCCAGGGAGGGGCTGGTCCTCCACCAGGTTGGCTACGAAGACCAGGGCCGCGTCCGCCCCATCCTGCACCGCGCCGCCCTGTCCGACATGGTCGTGCCCTACGGCGACCCCGGTACGGACCACTACCGCAAGAACGCCTTCGACGCCGGGGAGTACGGCATCGGATCCCTGACCAACTCCCTGACCCTGGGCTGCGACTGCCTGGGCGAGATCCGCTACTTCGACGCCCACCTCAACACCGGCAGCGGAGACGCCTTCACCATCCCCAACGCCGTGTGCATGCACGAGGAAGACTACGGCATCCTCTGGAAGCACACCGACTGGCGCACCGGCCAGGTGGAGGTCCGCCGCTCCCGCCGGCTGGTCATTTCCAGCGTGGCCACGGTGGGCAACTACGAGTACGGCTTCTTCTGGTATCTCTACCAGGACGGCGGCATCCAGCTGGAAATAAAGCTCACCGGCATCATTAACACCGCCGGCATTGCCGAGGGCGAAACTCCCCGGCACGGCACCCTGGTGGCCCCCCTGCTCAACGCCCACATCCACCAGCACTTCTTCAACTTCCGGCTGGATATGGACGTGGACGGCCCGGCCAACACCGTCCTTGAGGTCAACACGGTGGCCGACCCCCTGGGGCCGGACAATCCCCACGCCAACGCCTTCCATGCCGAGGCAACGCCCCTGAAGTCGGAGTTGGAGGCCCAGCGGGTGGTGGACCCCATGAGCGGACGTTACTGGGTGGTTACCAACCCCCAGGTCAAAAACGCGCTGGGCCAGCCCGTGGGCTACAAGCTGATGCCCGGCGAGAACATCCTGCCCTTTGCCCACCCCAGCGCCAGCATAATGAAGCGGGCCGGATTCATGAGCAAGCACCTGTGGGTTACCCCCTACGCCTCCGGCGAACTGTCCGCCACCGGCCCCTACCCCAACCAGCACCCCGGCGGCGCGGGCCTGCCCGAGTACACCAGGAATGACCGTAACGTGGAAAATACCGACCTGGTCCTGTGGTACACCCTGGGCTACCACCACGTGCCCCGACCCGAGGACTGGCCCATTTCCCCGGTGGCTTACTGCGGCTTCAGCCTGAAGCCCGTGGGGTTCTTCGACACCAACCCGGTCCTCGACGTGCCGCCCTCCGCCCACCACAACGGCGCCTGCCACGCCTGACAATCATCAATGCCCCTCCCCTGAGAGGGAGGGGACAAGCCAGGGTGGGAGTGAATTACTCAAAGGCGGCCCCCGACGTAAAATTCGCCCCGACAATTAAGACGGGGCAAGGCGTACCCAATACCCAATGATCGAAGGGTCCTGGTCTTGTGCCGGGCCCATTGACGACTTGTCCTTACCAATATTACCATAGTGGTAAGGAGGAGGCTGTGCTTGTCAAAATTACATCGAAAAGGCAGGTAACCTTCCCGGCTCACGTTCTGGACGCCATGGGCGCCAAACCCGGCGATTACCTGGAGATAATGGAAGCTCCGGGGGGCTTTCTAGTCAGGCCAAGGCGCATAGACGAAGCCCGCCTGGCACCCTTGAAAGACCTGGTACCCCCGGACCATCCGGTCTTCGACGCCGGCAAATTCCGGGAAGAGACCTATGACCCTGCGCTACGGGACTGACACATCGGTCCTGGTCAGGCTCCTCACCGGCCATCCCCCCGATGAATATAGTCGGTGTCTTCGGGAGCTTACCCGCCTGGTGGAAGACGACCACGTGGAGATTCTGGTCTCAAACCAGGTAATCGGCGAAGCCTACATCGCTCTCCAGCATCACTACGGCATTTCCAGGGTGGATGCCAGGGTGGCCCTGGCCCAGGTGCTTACCTCCGGGCTCGTCGCTCCCCTCAATGGCCAGGCCGCGCTGGACATCCTTTCCCAGCAGGACGGCGCCGGCCTCCTGGACCGGCTGATTGCCGAAGACTATTCCCGCCAGGTGCACGAAACCCTGACACTCGACCGCAGAATGGCCTCCTTGCCGGGCGTGCGGAGGCTATAACCGGCCAACCCTCTCCCCTGTACCCTCTCCCTTGTGTACCAGCCTGCGGCAATACGGCCTGCCTGCTCATCATCGCAATTCGGTTGGCCTGCTGTGGTGGAGGATGAAAAGATTGCCGGTTGGGCCCGCCGGTCTGAAACTCTCCGGATTTGAGATAGTTTCCCAGCTGGTCCATCTCCCTTCCATCCCCTTTGTACCCCTTCGCTCTATTCCTTCGCCTTCGCGGTAAGACTCCCCGCTCCACTGACACCAGCCCCTTCCCATCCTGGATGACCCATCCCTACTATCAAGAGAAAATAACCGCACCCGGGGGAAAAACCGGCCAACTCCCGGCCCTCGGTCATTCTGAACCAGGCCAGAATTCCCAACCCGGGAGCGCCGGGAGGTTCCGGGCCGGAACGGGGCCTCGACCCTGTGTTAAAATCACCTTCGGCCCGAAAAACTGAAATTTGTAGCTATGGAGGACTTACCAGCATGAATGTTATGCAGGCCGTGGCCCGAATCCTGAAACTGGAAGGAGTGGAGTGGGTCTCCTGCTTCCCGTCCAACCAGCTTATCGAGCACGTCGCCCAGGAAGGCATCCGCACCATTATGTTCCGCCAGGAGCGGGGCGCCCTCATGGCCGCCGACGGCTACAGCCGCCTCAACGGCCGTCAGAAGTTCGGCGTCACCATCACCCAGGGCGGCCCCGGTTCCGAAAACTCCATGGGCGGGTTGGCCCAGGCCTACAGCGACAATGTGCCCATTCTTTACCTGCCCGGCGGACCGGCCCTCTCCCAGTACTCGGTCAAGCCCAACTTCTCCCCCGTTCGCACCTACGCCTCCGTCACCAAGTCCGGCGAGGTAATCACCCAGCCCGGCCAGGTGGCCAGCGTTATGCGCCGCGCCTTCCACGCCCTGCGAAACGGCCGCCCCGGCCCGGTCATTGTTGAGATTCCCGCCGACGTGGGCACCCAGGAAGTACCCGAAGCCGCCATGTCCTACAACCCGCCCAGGCGCATGCGCCAGTCTCCCGAGGCCAGCGACGTCAAGGAAGCCGTCAACCTGCTCCTCAACGCCCGCAAGCCCGTAATCTGGTCCGGCATGGGCGTCCTCATGGCCGACGCCACCGAGGAACTGCGCGAGTTCGCCGAACTCACCGAGATTCCCGTTTACTGCACCATGCCCGGCAAGTCCTCCTTCGACGAGCGGCACCCCCTGGCTCTGGGTTCCGGCAGCAGCGCCACTTCCCTGCCCGCCCGTACCTGGCTCCAGGAGTCCGATGTCCTCTTTGCCGTGGGTTCCAGCATGACCCGCACCAGCTACGGCCAGCCCATTCCCGACGGCAAGGTAATCATCCACAACGTGGAGAGCATTGACGACATCAACAAGGACTTCTCGGTGGACGTGGGCCTGCCCGGCGACGCGAAGCTGGCCCTCAAGGCCATGATCGCCGAGGTCAAGGTTCAGGCCGGTGACAATGGCCGCAAGGGCACCACCGACATCGCCGACCAGATCTCCAAGCTCCGCGACACCTGGATGGCCGAGTGGGAAGACGTCCTCAAGACCGACGAGTCGCCCATCAGCCACTATCGGGTCATCGGCGAAATGGAGCGCACCCTGGACAAGGTCAACAGCATCGTTACCCACGACGCCGGCGCGCCCCGGGATACCATGATGCCCTTCTACACCGGCACCACCCCCCACAGCTATATCGGCTGGGGCAAGACCACCCACCTGGGATATGGCATACCCCTGATGATCGGCGCCAAGCTGGCCCGCCCCGACAAGTTCTGCCTCAACTTCATGGGCGACGGCGCTTTCGGCATGTCCGGCCTCGACATTGAGACCGCGGTACGGGCCGGCGCTCCCATCACCACCGTCGTCCTGAACAACGGCGGCATGGCCACCTACCCCGGCGGCTACCCCACCGCCAATGAGCTGTACGGCGCCACCCGAATGTCGGGCAATTACGCCCAGATTGCGGAGGGCATGGGCGCGGTGGGCATCACCGTCACCCAGCCCGGCGAGGTGGCCGGCGCCCTGATGCAGGCCCGCCAGCATAACGCCGAAGGGCGAACCGTCCTGATAGACATCCACACCAACCTGGAGGCCCGCCGCTCCAGCTTCTAGGCCGCCTACTCTTATAAGACAGGTACTTACGCCCCCGGAGCAGTTTTGGCCTCCGGGGGCGTTCTTAACTCCGGTGTGAAAGGATTCTTGCGGGATGCTGGACAAGCTTGTTGAAATCCTGTTAGGCGTATTGGCAGGAGTAGTTGGCTTGTTCCTGCTGGTCGCCCTGCTCGACTGGGTCCTGCCGGATGCAGCCCCCCTGAGTGACTGGGCAGATATCGTGCTGGCCCTGGTTACTATTCTCGCCATATTGTTCGGCGGACTATTTGCTGCCGTAAAGTTCGAATTGTTTCGGGACTTCGAACCCCACTTGACTATCACCCACACCATTAATCACCGGCGACTGGGAGCCAGTTACGTTCATATCGATGTAACGGCATCATTGCTCAACAGTTCAAAAGTCAGGGTCGTGCTACAGGAAGGCTACTACGTGCTGCAAAGCATTGAACCCGTACCGAACGGGGGCGGTTTCACCGAAACAACCATGCTCTATCCCCCTTGGCAGATCCTGGATGAAGCTACTTTTGACCTGGGAGACGAAGTGTTGATCATTGAACCAGGTCAGTCTCTCCAGGAGGTACTGCAATTCATGATCCCTGTTGAAGTTACTGCCGTGCTAATACACTACTTCTTCTACGACTCGACCCATTCGACAGACCACGGTCAAGGATGGGGAATTACCTCAGTGTATGATATATTGGTGAACCAATCAGAGTTCACCAGCGCCAGGGAGTGAACAGCATGACGTCCTCATTCAGAAAACAGGGGAATGACAAAGCCAGAGAAGTGGACTCTGCAAGCAGCCAGCCCAAAGATTCCTGGCGCCTGTATTTTGGGCGCACTCCGGGCGGGATTCCTGCTGTCAGGGTGGTGAAGAAAGATTTTCGATCTCCTGACCCTGACGATTCATCAGAAGACGAGACGGGAAAAACAACAGTTAAATAGACGGGCAGCCCAAACGGCTGCCCGTACTGATTTCTCTCCACCTCGGAAAACCCTTTCGCCCGCCATCCCCTCCAAAAACGGGTATCTGCAATCATCAGACAAAATAAGGCCGGGGCCCCTCAGGTGGAAACCCCGGCCCCTTAATTTGCCTGGCCTGCAGGGCAGCCGTTACTTCTCCCACACCACCGGGTTGCTCAGGGTGCCTATGCCGTCAACCTCAATGTTGATGACATCGCCATGCTTCATGTTCTCGGGCGCGCCATCTGTTCCCATCCAGATCACATCCCCCGGGTACAGGGTCAGGTACTTGCTCATCCGGCTGATGTAGTGTTTGACCCCAAATATGGCCCCCGACATATTGTACTTGCTGATGAACTTGCCGTTCAGAACGATGCGGACCTCGCAGTCCTCCGGGTCCACTCCGTCGGTGACTATCCAGGGTCCCATGGGCTTGAAGGTGTCGGCGTTCTTGCCCCGCCACATGGTGCGGTCGTTCCGCTGCCAGTGCCGCTCGCTGACATCGTTGCCGATGGTGTAGCCAAAGACATAGTCCAGCGCTTCCTCTTCGGAAACGTTCCTGCACTGCTTGCCGATTATTACCACCAGTTCGCCCTCGTACTGCAGCTGTTCATGGGCGTCGCTGGGCACCACAATTGCCTCGCCATCGGCCACCAGCGCGTTGTTGGCCCGGTAGCCCACGTCGGCGGCGTCCGGGTACTGGGGTTCCTCGCCGCGCTTGGCTGCCATCTCCGCCACATGCTCCCGGAAGTTAATGCCTGCCGCGTAGAAGGTTGGGGGAATAACGGGCACCAGCAGCCTGGCGTCGCTGAGAGGCTGGCTGTTGCTCGTCCTTTCGTAGGTCCCGCGAATGGGGTCGCCGCTGACCTGGATAACGTTGTCGCCCTCGATGATGCCGTAAGACGGGCCGTCCGCGGTCTGGAATCTGCACCACTTCATAGCTAATTCCTCCGTTCAGGGTCGTCGCAGAATAGGTTGCTCATATCCCAATTTTTGCATTTACCCCGTGGGCGGTCAAGCAAAGCCAGCCGTTTCGCTGCCTGGGCCCTGCCCTCCGCTGATCCACTGCCATGGCCGCAGCAGCCTCGACCGGCCTCCCCGCCTCCCCCGGGGTTTGGAAAGGTTACGAAATGCGCCCATCGGGCTGTCGATAACCCGATGTCGCCAATTGAAATTTCGTTGACAACAAATATGCGCCGATGTTAAACTCTGCCTAATTGACCCCAGCACGTTTCCGGCTTGGCTGGGCGCTCTCCGGCGCAATACCGGAGGCCTTCGGCCCGGCGTCCATAACTGGCCCGGCACCTGGGGTTGGAAAGTTAAACAACGGCGCGGGCCCTGGGTATAGTTCCGCTATAGAAAATGACAGCCACCGGGAAATCCTCCAGCCCCCATCCTCGGGGCATTAATTTTGTTCTAGAGTCTTCCCTTTTGTATTTTCCTGACCTGTTGCCTTGCACGGTCAGAATTTAGGCTGCCCTTTTTTCCGGAATAGCTCAGTGGGCCATTCCTTGCACTACTGCGGTAGGCCGCAAGGTGGAAAAGTCTGATAACCAAGTCCTGAGCATTAGGATCAGGAGGAGATAGGCAATGCAGATGCGCGACTTTGTCGTCCGCTTCGCCGGTGAAGGCGGACAAGGCGTAGTGACATCGGCGGAAGGTCTGGCCCAGGCCTCGACCCAGGTAGGTTACCACGCCCTCACCTACGCCACTTTCCCATCGCAGATTCTGGGCGGTCCCACCTGGACCCAGGCCCGGGTTTCGGTGGACCCCATACTC
>JAPPJA010000568.1 GCA_028874675.1 Chloroflexota bacterium | reverse complement strand
GAAGAGGGTCTGCCCCACCGTCCGGTGCAGGTAGTATTTACCCGAGGCGAGGAAATTGGGCTGGTCGGCGCCACGAACCTGGATTACTCGATGATCCGCGCCCTGGAGGCAGTCGTCTTCGACGGCAACGGTCCGGTCAATACCATCACCGGTTCCAGCCCAAGCTACATGAGCTTCGACGTGACGGTTAAGGGCCGCGGCGCTCACGCCGGCGTCGAACCGGAGAAGGGCTTGTCCGCCATACGAATTGCTTCGGAACTCATCCAGGAACTGCCTCAAGGACGGCTGGACGAGGAAACGACTTTCAATGTGGGCCTGATTTCCGGCGGCACCGTTCGCAACGCGGTTCCCGTTGAGGCCGTTTTCGGAGGCGAGTTCCGGAGTCGCAATACCGAAAGCTTTGACCTGCTGCGGATGCAGGTGCAGCAGACCCTGCAGCAGGCGCGAGAGAAGTACCGGGACGCCACAATTGAGGAGGAGTTTGAAGTACTGTTCCAGATGTACAACCTGGACCCGGAGGAGGATGTGGTGCGGATGACCCGGAGAATCATGGAGGCGATGAGCCTGGTACCGGACATTCGCCCCTCGGGCGGCGGGACCGACGGCAACGTAATGCGTCGGAGAGGGATCCAGAGCGTGGTCGTGGGAATGGCCACCAACGAAATGCACACCGTTGATGAGTTCGTGGTAATACCTGACCTGGTAGATACGGCAGCCTTCTGCCGCCGCCTGATGCTTGAGGGAAACCGGAAGTAAGGCTTTTTGGACAGTCAGAGCGATTTAATGGGGCCCGGCATCGTTCCGGGCCCTTCGCCTTTGGTCCTTCGGGGGCTACCCAGACAGGGAGATCAGCGCCGACTCCAGGTACGGTCCCAATTCCCTTATTTGCCAGTTTCTGACTCCTGTGTCTCCCTTCCCCTGGACTTCGGAGCGCCACGTACTGGGGTCGAGGGCCAGTCGCTCCAGACTGGCTGCCGGCCACAGCAGCGCCGGGTCCAGTCCCAGGTCTGCCCCTTTGTCAGAGCGCCATTGCTTGAGCTTCTGGAGCCGCGCCTGAGTCTCCCTGGCGGGAGGTTCGCGTCTCGGACGGGGTGGTCGTTCCACGCCCGGTTCCCGCATGGCCTGTTGAATCGTGGTCCTTATCCTGGGGCCCAATCGACGCATGGCGGCCGGCGCCAGCCCCGGTATGTCTTCCAGGGGAGTGAAGGGCTCCCGGGATAGCTGGATCAGCCCATCATTGCCCATTACCCGGTAGGGCGGCAGGTCAATTCTCTCGGCCTCCGCTTCGCGCAGTTCGAACAATCGCTTCAGGATTGCGAGTTGGCCGGAGTCCAGGCGGTCGCTTCCTTTGACTCGAAGGAAGTCCGGCGCCGAAAGGGCGGAGGCTGTCTGCCCGATAGACTCCAGCCGGGCGAACTCCTCAGTAACCCACTCCAGCCTGCCCGCCTGGCCAAGCAGTTGTCGGAGCCTGGATGCCAGGGGAATGAGGTACTCAACGTCGGCGGCGGCGTAGCGCACGGCTTCAACGCTTAGGGGTCTAATCCCCCAATTGGAGCGCTGGAGTCGCTTGCTCTTGGGTTTGTCAACATTCAGGAACTGCTGCAATAATGCCGCCAGGTTGGGGCTAACCATCCCCTGGAACCTGGCGGCAATTTCCGTGTCGAACAGCCCGGATACAACAAAGCCATACTCCCGATGGAAGCAACGCAGGTCATAGTCGGAACCGTGAAGGACCTTGCAGATTGAGGGGTTTGCCAGGATGTGCCCCAACTTTGAAAGGTCATCCACAGCCAGAGGGTCGAGCAGGTACGCGGACCTTTCCGTCGCAATCTGGATCAGGCAGATTCTTCCCCGGTAGGCGTGCATGCTGTTGGCCTCGGTGTCGATGGCCAGTTCCGGTTCAGCGGATAGCGATGCGGCCGTTTTGTCCCACTGGGCCTGGGTGGATATGAACTGGGGATTGTTCAAGCAGAGCCCCCGTCGATGCGCAGATTCCCGTCGCCGATTGGATTGTCGGTTGGATTATAGCAAGGTCCGCGGGTCCGGCACCCGGTGCTATACTTTGCTGGCCGGGACCCGAGGGTTGCTTTGGGCAACGTTAACCGGAAGTGTGAGACCCCGGGGCCCCCAGGCAGTCCAGAATTGACCGGAGGACCTGATGAACGGAGCGGAATTAAAGGCCACCCTGGCTGGCGGAGGCCGGGTTTACGGGAGCATGATTACCCACGGGCGCAACCCGCGCTGGGTGGAGGCCCTGGGCGGGATTGGGCTGGACTACGTGGTTATAGATACGGAGCATGGACCGAGGAGCCGGGCTGAGATGGCGGACTACCTGGCGGCCTTCGCCAACTCTCCGGTGGTGCCCATAGTGCGGATTCCCATACCTACGTCCCATTACGTGACCATGGCGCTGGATGCCGGGGCCCAGGGCATCCTCGCGCCCTACTGCGAAACGGTGGAAGAGGTCAGGGAAGTTATTGGAGCGGCCAAGTGGAGGCCCCTCAAGGGAGAGGCGGTTCGCTCGCTGATGGAATCGGGCGAGCATGTCAGTGACGCCACCCGTGCCTACCTGGAGAACCGCAACAGGAACACGGTGGCTATTATCGGCATTGAGAGCGTCCAGGCGGTGAACAACCTGGAGGCGATCCTCCAGGTGCCGGGCATTGACGGCATATTCGTGGGGCCCAACGATATGAGCATTTCCGTAGGGTTTCCGGACCAGTACGACCGGTCCGAGTACCAGGACATCGTGAAGAAGGTCATCGACACCTCCGAGGCCCATGGCATTCCGACCCTGGTCCACCACCAGACGGCGGACCTGTCGGCGCACTGGGTGCGGCAGGGCGCCCGATTCGTGCTGCACACCACCGACCGCCGCACGCTGGCCGAGGCTTACCGAAGGGAATTCGCCGCCCTGCGGGAAGTGGCCGGCGAGGGTTAGGGAAGGATTAATCAGGCGTCGGGGCCGGAGGACTCCCACCGGCGGCGTAGCGAGTCCACGTAAACCCTCTCGTACTCGCCGTGGTGGCCGGTGTGGAAGGCCTCCGCAAGCTGCTCGGCCCACAGGTACTCCACGTCCTCCCAGCGAATGGGATAGGGCGGCTGGTCGAAGAAGTTGGTGACCGCCTGGTTCGGGGTTTCGGCAACCGCGTAGCCCATCATCTGGAAGTTGTCGTAGTGGTTCCCGTGCTGGGAGATGAAGCGACCCTTCATTGCGGCCAGAATTAAGAAGGCTGGCATGTTGATTCCCGATAAGCGCTGGGTATCCCATTCAGATGGTTACCCATATTGACCTGCCGCCACAAACCGTAAAACGATACTCGCCTACCTGGCGAATATCTGGACCGTAGTCACGTCGCCGGCGCCGGAGCATTGGGCCACGCCCACCCTGGGGTTGTTGACCTGCCGGGCTCCGGCCTCGCCACGCAGCTGGGTTACCGTTTCGTGGACCATTCGGATGCCGGTGGCCCCAAAGGGATGGCCCATGGCCAGCAGGCCGCCATCGGTGTTTACGGGAATATCCCCGGTCAGGGCGGTGCGGCCCTCCACCGTGGCCCGCCAGGCCTCCCCTTTCGGCGTCAACTGCAGGGACTCGATCTGCTGAAGCTCCCCGATGGTGGCCGCGTCGTGGACCTGGACCAGGTCCACGTCCTCGGGTCCCACGCCGCTCATTTCGTAGGCGGCAAGGGCAGCCGGTTCGGTGCGATAGGGGCTGAAGGCCGAGTGGTCGCTGCCACGCCCGTTGTAGTTGCCGGAGGTCAGGGAAGCGGCGATCACCCTGATGGCCCGAGATTCATCCAGTCCGTAGCTGCGCAGGGCGTCCCTGGCGCAGAGCACGGCGGCGGCTGAGCCTTCGCTGGTGGGGCAGCACTGGTAGAGGGTCAGCGGGTCGGCGATGGGCCGGGAAGACAGAACGTCCTCCACGGTAAAGGTCTCCTTGCGGTGGGCATAGGGATTCAGGGAGGCATTCTGCCGCGCCTTGACGGATACCTGGGCCAGGGCGGAAGGAGTTGCGCCGTTCTCCTCCATGTAGCGGCGCATGCGCAGGGCATAGCCGGCCATCATGTGGTCGCCCCCGATAAACCGGTCGGGACTGTCGGCAGCGGTGACGGTGACGGGTCCGCCGGGCACTTTCTCAGCCCCGAAGGCCAGGGCCAGATCGAAAACCCCGGATGTGATGCCCCAGTAGGCCTGCCAGAAGGCGGTGGAGCCGCTGGAGCAGGCGTTTTCCACGTTTACGATGGGGATTCCCGTGAGGCCCAGGCTGGCCAGGGCCGTCTCTCCGACGGACATTCCCTGGTAATAGACGTGGCCAAAATAGGCTACGGGAATGTCGCGCCAGCGGACGCCGCAGTCCTTCAGTGCCTCTACCACAGCTTCCCGGGCCAGGGTGGCCAGGTCCTTGCCGCGAAAGCGGCCAAAGGGGTGAAGGCCTACGCCCACCACCACCACCTCCCGGTTGGGTCTGAACTGTGTCACGGCGAACCCTCCTGCGGGAGCGCCTGCGTTACGTCCGAGGGCGCCCACTTGTAAACCATCAGGGTCGGGCCAGAGTCACCAGCTTGCACCGGTTCCAGGGCCAGCCGAACTTCCAGTCCTACCCGAAGGTCCGAATGTTCAATGTCGATGACTTCGGCGAGGACGTGGGGCCCCTCGGGCAATTCCACCTCCCCGAGGACGTAGGGTACGGGACCGGGCCAACCTTCGGGCGGCACCCGGACAATGGTGTAACTGTACAGGATGCCGCAACTGCTCAAGTCCACCGATTCAAGGTTGTCCGATGAACAGGCCTGGCAGAATATGGCTTCGCCAAAAACGCAAACCTCGCAATTGAGGCAGCGCATGCCGAGCAGGGTTCCGGAGGAGCCGTCAGGGTCGTTCAGCCGGAGCCTCCTGGGGTCCACCGGGGCGAGAGATTTCCGCGAATAGGTGGGCAAAATTCACCGCGCTTCAAGTTCGAATGCTCGTCTGGACGGAGATTCAGATTAAGTTAGCCTCAATTGTACTGTCAACCGAAACCGCCGGCGAGTAAAGGCTCAGGGTTAGCTGGATTTCTTTGCCAGCCTCGTTACACGGGGCAACTGCGTCTATTTAGGCGCGATTGCCTTGGTAGCAGATAGTTTTTGCTTGCCACGGCATTGGGCAGGGTCTAATATGGGCTTGGCCGGGGTGGCAGCCCCTGCCAGAAAGCCCAGCAGCATTCCTCTGGTTGCCGATCCAGCGTCGGCGACCCATTGTTTGAAGGGGAGGGAACAGTGCCCGAAGCAGTGATAAACGGTTTCAGGATGTACTATGAGACCCACGGGTCCGGCCAGCCACTGGTGATGATTCATGGGGGACTGGGCGGCGGTGAAGGGTGCGCCCAGACCATGGAACACCACGCCGAAATACTGGCGGGCAGTTTCCAGGTAATTTCCTATGACCGGAGGGCTGCGGGACGGTCCGAAACTCCGTCAGACGGATATTCAATCCCCAACTACGCGGAAGACCTGAGTTCGTTGCTGGACCACCTGGGAGTGGGTCCGGCCCATATTCTGGGGTCCTCGGCCGGGGGGCCCATCGCGCTGCAGTTCGCGCTGGAATATCCGGAGCGGACCCTTTCCCTGCTGCTGATTAACACGATGACCTACGTCCAGGAGTCGGAGCGGCAGGTGCGGCAGCGGGAGCTGGACGAGATAAAGCAGGCGCTGGCGGACGAGGGCAAGGATGCGGCAGTGGAGGCGGGACTGAATTCCCGCTGGCCCGGCATGAGAGAATCCGACCCGGCGCAGTTTGCCAGGCTCAAGGCCATTAACCTGGAGCAGTTTGACGGCATCGTAAAGACCATCCAGAGCTACCTGGACATCCGGGACTCGCTGGAATCCAGGCTGCACGAACTGACTATGCCGAGCATGATCGTTCATGGCGACGCCGACAGCAGGATTGACATAGCCTGCGGTCTCCAGCTGCACCAGGGCATCGCGGGCTCCGAGTTTCACGTAATTCCCGGGGCTGAACACGGGCTGCTGACGATTGAAGCCCGGAGAACCCGGGGGCTGATTGAGGAGTTCCTGGCGGAGACGGCGGCACAGCTGAGAATATAGCTTCGAACCGCTCCCGGAACCAGCCATCTGCCCATCACTATAAGAGGACTGTTTCATGGCTACTACAGCAATTGACCACATCGCCATGCCAACGGCCAATGCCGAGAAGCTCCTGGAATTCTACAAGCGGCTTGGCTTTACGATTAACGACGAGGACAAGTGGCGCAGCGGCGAGGCTGGAATCTTTTCCATACAGATTGGCGATTCCAAGATTAATGTTCATCCGGAAGGCTACACCGCAACCCTGCGGGGGAACACCGCCGTTCCCGGATGCACCGACATTTGCTTCGTGTGGGACGGTACCGCCGAAGAGTGCCAGGAGATGCTGGCTGCAGCCGGAGTGGAGGTCATCCGGGGCCCGGGGCCCCGTAGGGGAGCGCGGGCCGGGGGCGGCCTGCCGGCAGTCAGCCTTTACGCCCGAGACCCGGACGACAATCTCCTGGAGTGGATGATCTACCTTTAGGGAATCAGGGAATACACACCCGGGCTTGCGGCGCTTTTGGCGGCAAAGTACGGTTCTGATTTCCCAGGGCGAGTCGTCAGAATACCCCGTTACTCCTGTGTGGGTAGAAATCTTGACTTCGGCCAGCGGGGTTCCCGCAAAGGCGGGAACGACGAAATGGGACATTGGAAGACTTCTGAGTTCAATTTAACGACAGCCCCTAAGCCCCGAATTCTATTGAGGACTTGAAGAAATGGCGCGAATGACCGGTAAGGAAGCCCTGGCTCAGATGCTGGCAGCAGAGGGCGTTGAGTACATATTCGGCAATCCTGGAACCAGTGAAACACCCTTCCTGGACGTCCTCCAGGACTATCCTAACCTGCAATACATCCAGGCCTTGCAGGAAGGGACCGCCGTGGGCATGGCGGACGGATACGCCCGCGCCGCGGGAAAGCCCGCGTTCGCCAACATCCACATTGCAGGGGGCCTGGCCAACGGCATGAGCGCGCTCTATAACGCCTACCGGGGAGGGACTCCCCTGGTGCTGACCGCGGGGAACTCGGACACGAGAATGCTGCTCAGCGATCCGGTGCTTTCGGGCGACCTGGTGGAGATGACGCAGCAGTTCACCAAGTGGAGCGCGGAAATACCCCAGGCCGAGAATATCCCGATGGCGGTGCGGCGGGCCTTCAAGGAAGCGATGACGCCACCCGTTGGTCCCGTGTTCCTGTCATTCCCCTGGGACACGATGGACGAGGAGGTGGACGTTGACATAACGCCATCGTCCACGGGCTACTACCGTATGGGTCCTGACCCGGCGGCGATCAGCAGCGCGGTGGAACTGCTGGCCAGGGCGGAAAACCCCGTTGTGGTGATTGGCGACCGGGTGGGTCAGTCCGGGGGCGGAGCCGAGTTGGTGCGGGTGGCGGAGCAACTGGGCGCCAGGGTTTATGCCAGCTCTTACACCTACTCGGAAATCAGCTTCCCCCTGAACCACGGGCAGTACGCGGGGATGCTGAACCTCAACAGTTCCGCCACCCGTCGGCAGCTGGCGGAGGCGGATGTGGTGCTGGCGGTGGGGACCAACGTATTCTCCTCTTTCCTGTACGTATCCGAACCATTCCTGTCGCCGGCCACCAAGCTGGTGCACATGGACAACGACCTGAAGGAAATTGAGAAAATCTACCCCACCAACGTGGGAATACCCTGCGACCCCAAGGCCGGGCTTGCTGAACTGGCCGACGCGCTGGACCAGGAAATGACCGCCTCGGCCAGGGAAGCCGCCGCCACCCGCGCCGCGACGCTGGGAGAGGCCAGGCGGCAGGCCAGGGAGGAATACCTGGGCCGCATGCAGTCCATGCCCGACACCCGGCCCATGCCGGTGGACCGGATGATGTACGAGCTTGCGCAGGCGCTGCCGGACAATGCAGTGATAGCGGACGAGGCGATTACCTCCCGGGGGGCGCTGCTCCAGGCCTTGGAGCCTTCGGTACCGGGCAGCTACTACGCAATCAGGGGCGGAGCGCTGGGCTGGGCCATGCCGGGAGCGCTGGGCATCAAGCTGGCCAATCCGGACCGTCCCGTGGTGGCGGTGGTGGGCGACGGGGCATCAATGTACACGGTACAGGCC
>JAPPJA010000257.1 GCA_028874675.1 Chloroflexota bacterium | reverse complement strand
ATCTTGGATGTATCGGGGGTTCCATTGAATAAACTTTTGCTCAAGGCCTGTCGCAGGTGTAGCGGCGACCTGACCCTGGACGGCGACGACTGGATTTGCCTTCAGTGTGGCGCGTATCACTACGTCGGACTGTATTCACCAGTGGAAAGCGCCTCTTTGGCCGATTTCAGTCACCTGTTGCAGTCGGAACCCGGACCGGATGCCGGCCCGCGCAGGCATCCGGACATCAACAGGAGCGCCGCGACAAGAATCCGGACGGTCAATACCGGTCAGGGAGCTTCTGAAGCTGGCGGCCGGGCGTCCGCCGTCAGACCGTGGGTGTCGGCGGTCCTCCGATGATGGGTCCGGCAGGTCTATTCTGGTACTGGGCTCGGCCTGCATCCTGCCCAGCCTCCATCGCGAGCCCGGTGGTGGTCGTTCACGCAGTGAGCGTCAGCAGTAGGAGAATGCCATGACGGTGCTGGCCCTTGACGCCGGAGTCCGGGAAACGGGCTGGGCCGTATTCCTTCCCGGCGGGACCATTGAAACAGGCATAATCCGGCTTTCCCGCAGCCGGACCCTGGACTCCGCCGGTAGAGTGAGCCTGCTGGTGGAAAGGCTGGACAGCCTGGCAGCCTCGTGGCGTCCTCAAGTGGTTGCCTACGGTCAGCCCTCGGGCATACGCTGGCCGGAGCCATCCCTGGAACTGCTGGATTCCTCCCTGGTGAAGTGGGCGTCAACACGCCAGCTGGTCCTGCACGCCTATCCTGCCCAGGAGGTGCGGACCGCAATCGCGCGTCATTCCCGGGTCCCGCCCGACCAGCTGGCCTACGCGATAATGCGGAGGTTAAGGCTGATTGGAGTCCGAAAGTCCACTCCCGAATGGGAAGCGCTGGCCATCGGCTACTACCACCTTCAAAGCATTGCTGCCCATGACCCGGACGGCGAGCCCCGCGTGTAGGGTCCACTCATACCTGGAACCAGGCAGTGAAATGACCCGGCTCAGCGGCTGACTCCCCAGCCGGCGGCTCAATACAAAATGAGGTCAAATGAGATCAGATTACGGCAGAAAAAGGTTTTTTTCTTGGTACTGCGGGAAGGGTCCGGGGATGATGGTCAAATCCGGTACCGCCACTGTGTATAATGGGAACCGCCGCAATAGAATCGGGGAGGTCAGAGCCCATGCCTATAATCCAGCGTCCCTACGTGCCCCCGGAAGACCAGCCGCCCCAGGAAGAAAGCTACGTCAACCCGGGCGATACCCAGGTCACAGAGGCTTCCGGAGAACCCATAACCTTTTACTGCGATTCCTTCCACATTTACAGCAGCCTCTACTCGGCAGTGCTCTTCTTCGGGGAGCAGATGGAGGAGCGGGAACCCATCCTTCGAGCCCGCATCAAGGTAAGCCCCCAGATGCTCAAGGCCTTCGCCCTGCTGGCCAACAAGCACGTACGGGACTACGAGGAGGCCGTGGGTCCCATAACCCTGCCCGAACAGGTTTACAACGCCTGGGAAATTGAGGCAGAGCAAACGTAGCGAGGTTGAGTATGAGTGCCGAAAGCCGTTCGAAAATACCGGCAAAGAGCAAACTGCCGGGTGAAGAACTGGTCTTGCCGGGCACCGCCATTGGAGGGGAAGTGGGGACTTTCTACGCGAGTTTCACTTTGTGGAATGGACAAATGCAGCGATCCCGTGCCTTCAACGGGCTGGCGGACACCGGAGCGACTTTTCCGCAGGGTCCGGGCTCCATATTGGAGGACATGGGAATCGAACGCTCGGAAACGGTAAGGTTTCGTATGGCCGACGGTTCCTCGACTGACCTTTGGTTGGGACACGCGCTGCTGGAAATCGAAGGCAGCGTCCGTTCTGTTGATGTCATATTTGGGCCCGAAGGGAGCAGCGTGTTGTTGGGCGCTCTTGCCCTGGAGGCTTTTGGTCTGGCCGCAGACGTTTCCCACCGAAGGCTGGTCCCTGCGGATGTGTTGCAGTAGCCCTGAATAATAGCCATGGTGGACTGACCCTGGGACATTTATTCGTGGAGGCATTCCATGACCGCCCCCGAATCTCAATCTAATAACCCACCCGAAGACGACCGCAGGCTGACGGAGAACGACTCCATCCCCGTCCGCATCGAGTCCGAAATGGACGTGGCCACTCCCGCTGACTGGGACTGGCGCATTATCGGGGCCAGCCAGCCCAACGCCGCCGTCTTCCACATCAACCACAGCGACGTTACCCAGGTTAAGGTGGATGCCCTGGGCCCGCAGGACTCGCCCCCGGATGCCCCCTTTGTGGTCAAGAAGGATATACCGGTTTTGATAATCGACACCCTGGACCAGTACTGGGCCGGGGAGTCTCGCACCAGGCTGCCTCTCCAGGGCCTGCGGGTGCCGGTGGCCGGGGATACGGAAGCCGAAGCCAAGCAGAAGCTGGCGGCTGACCTGGCGGCCCAGTTGCGCCTGCTGTTGCTGCTGTCCTCCTCGCGTTCCGGAAACATCGCCCCCGAACTCAAGGCCAACCTGGTCTATCTGGACTCCGTTCTCGGCCTGAGGGGAGATGGCGCCAGAGGCAGCTGAACGCTTTCCTGCCAGCCAGGTCCCAGAGCCTGCGGTTTGATCCTGCGGACAAAAAACTGCCGGATGGTCTGAAACCAACCGGCTTTCCACGTTTCATCTTCCAGGAAAATGCAACTGTTCACAGTTTGGAGACCTTACCGTCCTGAAAAGATCACACCGGCGAAAGATGGATTCCGCCAGTCTTGCCCCTCAAAATGATGCCGGTCTATTTACCCTCCTGGACTATTAGATCAACCAGAATGTATTGATGGGTTGGGGCTAAACCGTCGTTCCCGCGCAGGCGGGAACCTCTGAGCAACTTGGAGGATGAGTTTCCCACAGGAATGGCGATAGACAAGTGCCATCCAGCATTTCAATGCAGTTGGACCACTATGGCCTTCGCCGGAGAGGCAGCTCCGGAGCCCAGCATGGTCCGCCTGGGTCTTAACGTCCATCAAGAGTTCCCTGCCAGCGGAAGTGTTCTGTTACAGGTGGTAACGCACAGGAATAACGGTCGAAATGCAGTCAGGGCGAGTTTCAAACCCGCCCCTGCCCGTATAAACCACCTGAACGCAACTCTGCCCTGCCATCAGGACGATTGCAACGCCCGTTTGACCTCCCCCGCAATGTCCTCCAGGGAAACCATCGTGGCCTCCTCGTCCGACCGGCCCTTCATTTCCACGGCATTGTTGCGCAGGTTGCGGGGACTTACCACCAGGCGAAGAGGCAGCCCCATCAGGTCGGCGTCATTCAGCTTCACTCCCGCCGCCTGGTCTGGCCGGTCGTCGAAGAGAGTCTCGATGTCGCTGTCCCACAACTCCCGGTACAGCTTGTCGGCGGCCGATGCCACCGCTTCGTCGGTCAGGTTCAGTCCCACCAGGTGTACCTGGTAGGGGGCTATGGGCGCGGGGAAGACGATGCCCCGCTCGTCGTGGTTCTGTTCTACCGCTGCTGCCAGCAGCCTGCCAACGCCGATGCCGTAGCAGCCCATGGTAATGGGATGTTGCTTCCCCTCCTGGTCCAGGTACAAGGCGCCCAGGGCTTCGCTGTAGGATGTGCCCAGCTTGAAGATATGGCCCACCTCCACTCCCCTGGTGGATTCCAGCGGTGAACCGCATCGGGGACAGAGGTGGCCCGGTTGGGCCAGGGCGATGTCAGTCAGGATGTCCACCTCAAAGTCCCGGGGGTAGTTGGCGTTGCGGTAGTGAGTATCGGGCTGGTTGGCCCCCACCACGAAGTTGCTGCCCCGGGTGATGGAGGGGTCGGCCACCCGGCGAACCTGGGTAATGCCGATGGGGGACGCTGAACCCGCCACCAGTCCGGCATCCCTGACCTCCTCGTCGGTGGCCAGGCGCAGTTCGTTGCAGTGAAGGGAATTCTTCAGCTTTACCTCGTTGACTTCCAGGTCGCCCCGCACCGTAACGAAGACAACCTCCTCGTCGGCGGCGTAAAAGACGGCCTTCAGGGTCTGGCTGGCGGCAACTCCCAGGTAGTCCGCCAAAGCGGCAATGGTCTTGATCCCAGGCGTATCCACAGCTTCCAGGGGTTCTTCGGGAGACGCTTCCTGGTCGGGATACACGCCCTCCGCCTTCTCGGCATTGGCGGTATAACCGCAGGCGCGACAGGTAATGACCGTGTCCTCGCCTGTGGGCGTGGCCAGCAGAAACTCGTGGGAATCCTTGCCGCCAATGGCCCCGCTGTCGGCCTCGGCCATCAGCACGGGCAGACTGCAGCGGCGGTAGATGTTGCGGTAGGCCTGGGCCATGGCCTGGTAGCTGTCGTCCAGGCTGTCATCGTCGGCGTTGAAGCTGTAGGCATCCTTCATGTCGAACTCGCGCACCCGCACCAGTCCGGCGCGGGGACGGGGTTCGTCCCGGAACTTGGTCTGGATCTGGTAGAGAATCACCGGCAGGTCGCGGTAGCTCTGGACGTTGGCCCTCACGATGCTGGTAACCACTTCCTCATGGGTGGGCGCCAGCACCATGGGGCGACCGCGCCGGTCTTCCATAGAAAAGAGAACCTCGCCCATGGCATCGGCCCGGCCCGTCTGCTCCCACAGTTCCCGGGGTTGCAGGGCGGGCATCATCAACTCCTGGCCGCCCGCCGCGTCCATTTCCTCCCGAATGATGTTCTCAATCTTGCGCAGGGAGCGCCAGGCCAAAGGCAGGTAAGCATAAACGCCTGCCGCCACCTGGTAAATCAGGCCGGCCCTCAGCATCAGGCGGTGGCTGGCCGTTTCCGCCTCGGGCGGGTCCTCACGCAGGGTCTTGGTTACCAGTCGGGTAAAACGCATGCTAAGGATTCCTCTTACCGGATGGACGCAGATTCCCAGGGGTTGATCACGGGGACGCCGCAGTCGGTAAAATCTGGTACGTTGCGAGTAGCAACTGTGGCGCCGTTCGAATAAGCGATGGCTGCGATCATTCCGTCTTGCATGGGAAGCGAGCGACCCACCGACCTTCTGTGTGCCAACATTCTTGCATACTCTCTAGCTGCCGGAACATCGAAAGCAAGCACACGTCCATCGAAAAAGTCCGTAAGCATATGCTCAATCCTGACTAAGAGTTCCCGCTTTCGGAAACCCTCCGGCAAAATAGCAGCTCCGTACCGCAACTCCGCTTCTGAGATAACCGTGACAAAGAGATCGCCCGGAATCTGTGAATTCCACCAGCTGAATACATCCTGTTGAGGCGCCGATCGCAAGAGTTCAGAAACGACGTTTGTATCAACTACGATCATCTTCCTCGTCTGCTTCCCAGTATCCCAAAGGCCAGACGGGTGGATGATTTCCTTCGGCCAAACTTTCCAGGACTACACCGCCCAGGGGTTTGAACAGTTCATGGATCGCCGTGCCCATAGCCTCCGGTGGCGCTTTGCGATAGGGTAAGGCATCCGCCAATATCCGGCGCACTTCTTCCTCCATGGAGCAACCGTGTTTGGCGGCCTGTTCTTTCAGGCGCTGTTTAAGGGCTTCGTCCAGGTTCCTTACCGTCAAACTAGCCACATTATCACCTCCGCCTAATCCCCTGCCTCCACCGGAGCGGGCGTGTTCTCCACCTCTTCCATCAGCGCGGTGAACATTTCCTCCTCGGAAACCACCCGTACCTTCTGGCCCTTGCGGAAAATGACCGCCCGACCGGCGCCGGCGGCGATGCCCACGTCGGCATCCTTGGCCTCTCCGGGGCCGTTGACCTCGCAGCCCATGACCGCAACCTTTATGTTCTTGTCCGTCTTCTTCAGCAGGGCGTCCACGTCGTTGGCCAGCTTGCGCACGTCCACGTCGGCCCGGCCGCAGCTGGGGCAGGCCACCAGGGTGGTGCCCTTGGTGCGCAGGTTGAGGGACTTGAGAATCTCGTAACCTACGGCCACCTCTTCGGTCGAGTCATCGCTCAGGGAGACGCGGATAGTGTCGCCAATGCCTTCGTAAAGCAGGAAGCCCAGGCCCACGGCGGTCCGTATTGAGCCAGCCTGCGCGGTGCCCGCCTCGGTAATGCCCAGGTGGAAGGGATATGGGACCATGTCGGCCAGTTGCCGGTAGGCCTCCACGGTTGTTGGCACGTCAAAGGCTTTCAGGGAAATCTTGATCTGGTCGAAGTCCTGCTGCTCCAGCAGGCTGATTTCCCAGAGGGCGGTGGCCACCATGTGGTCCACAATGCTGTATTCCCCTTCCCTGGCCTCGCCGGCCTTGGGCAGCTGGTTCACCAGGTCCATGTGGCGGGAGAAGCCCCGGGTTCGCCCGATGCCTCCCACCGGGGGCAGGCTGCCGAAATTGACCCCGATGCGGATGGGTATATCCCGTTCCTTGGCTACCTTGACCACCTCTTTGACCTGGTCCTCGTTGCGCAGGTTGCCCGGGTTGAGGCGCAGGCAGTCCACGCCCCCCATGGCGCACTCGATGGCCAGCTGGTAGTGGAAGTGTATGTCGGCGATGAGGGGGATGTTGATCTGCTTCCTGATCTCCGCCATTGCTTTGGCGGCTTCCATGTCCGGAACCGCCGAGCGGATGATGTCGCAGCCAACCTCTTCCAGCTCGTGAATCTGGCGGACGGTGGCCTTGACGTCCCTGGTGTCGGTCTTGGTCATGGACTGGACGGTGATTTCCGCTCCACCCCCGACCTTGACGTCGCCTACGTAAACCGGCTTGGTAACGCGTCGCTTTTTCATAGGAAAGGCTCCCCCTGCCGCCCGGGTAGGTTGTGGCCCGACGCAGGTTGGACAGACTTGTCCGTTCATGTTACACGAAACGCTGAAGCTGTGCCAGAACGCGCCAGGCAGGGCGGGCCTGGCGCTTGCCTGTTGGACTTACCCAACCCCAGGTGTTAAGGTTGGTCAATCAGCCGAGGAGGCGTTTATGTCTGAAGTACAGGAAGGCAACACGGTTAAGGTGCACTACACCGGCACACTGGACGACGGGTCGGTGTTTGATTCCTCTGTCGGCGGAGAACCGCTGCAGTTTACCATCGGGCAGGGGCAGATGATCCCCGGTTTTGAGCGGGGCGTCGTCGGCATGGAACTGGGAGAGACCCGGACCGTAGTTGTCGCCGCCGACCAGGCCTACGGAGTCCACCGTCCCGACGGGGTGTTCGAGGTCGAGCGGTCAGAGATTCCCACCACCATACCCCTTCAGCAGGGCATGCAGCTGCAGGCCAACGGCCCGGGGGGCAGACCGGTCACCATGACGGTGCTGGAAGTGTCCGACGAGAAGGTTAAGCTGGACGCCAACCATCCCCTGGCCGGAAAGGACCTGACCTTTGAGATAGAGGTGGTGGAAATCAGCTAGAGCGGGGTTATCCTTCCAGCAATAAGCTTTGGCACCGCTATTTCACTGACTGACCATCGGTCACCCCGCAACGGATTTGTCGCTTGATTCAGTCCATAAGCCATCGGGGGTTAAGAGACTTCTACAATGAAGGGAGTTCCCGTAGAATATCGCCGGAGCACATCCCGAGGATAAGGCGAATACTGACTGCTTTGGACAATAGCAGCAATCCCCAGGATATGAACCTTCCTGGATTCAGGCTTCATCCGTTGACAGGACGCCTTTCAGGCCACTGGGCCGTTACCGTTTCTGCCAACGTGCGGATTACCTTCCGTTTCGAGGATGGTCACGTTTTTGACGTGGACTATACCGATTACCATTAGGGAGCAATGGCAATGCCCATGCACGACCCCTGCCACCCCGGCGAAATCGTCAAATATGAGTGCCTTGAACCCCTTGGGCTGACCATAACTCGAGCGGCCAGGGGCCTGGGCGTTAGCCGACAAAAACTTTCCGAATTGGTGAATTGCAAGACCGGCGTTTCCGCAGATATGGCCATCCGGCTATCCCTTGCCTTCGGCTCATCGCCCGAGGCTTGGTTGGGAATGCAATCGGCATACGACCTCTGGCAAGTCCGTCACAAAACCGAGTCCATGGAAGTTGAGCAATTTGCCGCCGCAAGCAGGTCCTGAGGCCTTGTCCACTTTTATTGCGGCATCAACCATTTCCAGCCATTAGTCAGGAGTCAAACCCATGCCCGAACGCAGCGGCAGGCTTGAAGGAAAAGTAGCAATAGTAACCGGCGCCGGTTCCAGCGGCCCCGGGGTGGGCAACGGCAAGGCCGCCGCTGTCCTCTTCGCCCGGGAAGGGG
>JAPPJA010000134.1 GCA_028874675.1 Chloroflexota bacterium | reverse complement strand
CGGCAATTGTGTCCTGTCCGGCGCGGCCCCGGGCCAGGGTGGCCTTGATGGCCTCCACCGGCGGCATTGTGCTGATGTCCAGGCCGGTGGTGTCGTGGTTGGGCAGATACTGGTCCACTTTCTTGATCAGTTCGGCGTCGTGGCCGCGGTTGGGGTCCAGCCAGAAAATGGCCGCCTGCCCCGTCAGCCGTGCCCTGGCTACGCCCAGCCTGACCCAGTCCTGGATGGGAGCATCCTTGGTCTGGCACATCCGGAAGATGTCCCCTTCCTCTACGCTCTGGTCCAGCAGGACATTGCCGGAGTCGTCAACTACCCGAATCCTTCCGTTGCCCGGGGCCTCGAAGGTCTTGTCGTGGGAGCCGTATTCCTCGGCGGCCTGGGCCATCAGCCCCACATTAGCCACGCTGCCGATGGTGGCCGGGTCCAGGGCGCCATTTTCCTGGCAATCCTCGACGGTTGCCTGGTAAATGGTGGCGTAGGACCGGTCCGGGATCAGGGCGATGGTGTCGTGCAGCTCATTATCGGGGCCCCAGCTGCGCCCGCCGTCGCGGATGATGACGGGCATGGAGGCGTCAATGATGGTGTCGCTGGAAACGTGCAGGTTGGTGATGCCCCGGGAGGAGTTGACCATGGAGAGGCCCGGCCTGTTATCGTAAACGGCCTGGATGTCGGCCTCGATTTCGGCCCGCTTGGCATCGGGAAGGTCCTGAATCTTGGTGAGGAGTTCGGCGACGCCGTTGTCCGGGTCAACAGCAACCTGGGCCAGCGCGTCGGCATGCTTGTCAAATACGTCCTGGAAGAACACCGACACGAAATGTCCAAAGATGATGGGGTCGGATACCCGCATCATGGTGGTCTTGACGTGAAGGGAGATCAGGACGTCTTCAGCCTTGGCCCTGGCCAGCTCCTGGCCATAGAAATGGCGAAGAGCCCGCACGTTCATCACGGCGCAGTCAACGATTTCTCCGGCCTGGAGGGGGATTCCGGACTTGAGGGCGGTGGCGGCGCCATCTTCGCCCACGAATTCAATGGTGGCTGCCCCGGCGCTTGTGGTGGTAACGGCCTGCTCGCTGGCAAAGAAATCGCCGCTGTCCATGTGCCCGACGCGGGTTTTTGATTCCTGGGGCCAGTCCTGCATCATGCGGTGGGGATTGCGCTTGCCATGCTCCTTTACCGCAGTGGAGGAGCGACGGTCGGAATTCCCTTCACGGATGACTGGATTGACCGCGCTGCCCAGGACACGGGAGTAGCGCACCTGGACTTCACGTTCCTCGTCGTTGGCTGGCTGGTCGGGGTAGTCGGGAACGTCGTATCCCTTGCCCTGCAACTCGGCAATGGCCGCCTTCAACTGGGGAATAGATGCGCTGATGTTGGGGAGTTTTACCAGGTTGGCAGAGGGCTCCAGGCACAACTCGCCGCACATACGCAGGTAGTCGGGAATCCGCTGTTCTTCGGTCAGTTTCTCCGGAAAGTTGGCTATAATTCGCCCCGAAAGGGATATATCCCACGTTTCCAGTTCGATGCCTGATCCCTTGGTGAAAGCCTGGAGGATTGGGAGCAACGAGTGGGTTGCAAGGTAGGGAGCTTCGTCTGTTTCCGTGTAAATTATTTTGGCGGTTTCTGGCATGCTGATCTCCTGCCTGATTGAGTTTCACCGGCCGGCGCCTGTTGCCTGCGCTAGTCAGGATATTCGACCCGGCCCAGGGCTGTTCTCTGGGTTACTTATAACCGACACTCAGACTAATTCGACCCTTGCTTTGCGGATGCCTGTGTGTTCTCCGGCGTCAACCAGGCGATGAAATTGGGCCATCGAATACCGCGGGTTACCGGTCATCCCAATTCCGCAAGGCAAAAGGCTACCCGTCTCCCATTGGAGAAGGCTGGCCCATTATACAATGAATGCCACCTACCCGGTAGCCCTGAATCCTTGCACAGGAGGAGGCGGTGGCTTTGGCTCACAAATGCCTGACCAAGGGGACATTGCCTGTGGACTTGAAGGGGAAACCCTAGATGCCAACTCGCGGGCTGGGAGGGAAACGTTTCCTGCCAGCCAGTATCACGAAGGGAGTACGGTCAGAATACAGCCAGGGCGAGTTTGAAACCTGCCCCTGCCCGCTATAACGCCCTGAATCGCAACGTCGTTGGCTGAGTGTGGGAGGAAAGCGGAATCAACCTTCGAAGAGGAAAATCACTTTCCCGCAAACCCTTACAGGTTGTATGATAAAAGCAGTTAGTTGGGCGCAGCGGAAGTAGGCGGGTGGCAGGGCCGGGAACGGTGGCCGAAACACCTGGCGTCAAAGGCTGCGAGAGAAGCGGAATTGAGAAATCTGGGCAATCTCCTGGTCCACCTGTTCAGCCGCCAGGGAAAGATGGAACGAATCTTTCCCTCGTCGGTCCATGACCGCTGCCTGTTTTGCGAAGAGGAAATTCGGGACTCTTCCTCTTACCAGGGGTACCGGGTGTGCCCCTTTTGCCGGTTCCACTACTCTCTTTCGGCGCGCCAGCGGATACAGTTGCTGGCCGACAGGAAGAGCTTCAAGGAGACCCACAAGTACCTGAATTCGGTTGCTCCCATAACGTTTTCGCAGCGGGGTTCATATCGTAACCTGGTCAGCAAAGACCAGAACCGCACCGGGCTTACCGAGGCCACGGTAACCGGCGTCTGCCGCATTGATGGCGTTCGGGCCATGCTGGTGGTCCTGGACTTCGGGTTTATGGGCGGCAGCATGGGCAGCGTCGTGGGGGAGAAGATCGCCCTGGGCCTGGAAGAGGCGGCCCGGCAGGAGCTTCCGCTGGTGGCGGTAGTGACGGGAGGCGGGGCTCGCATCCAGGAAGGCGTGCTGTCCCTGATGCAGATGGCAAAGACGGTGACGGCGGCCAACCGGTTCAAGGAGAAGGGACTTCCATTCATCGTGGCGCTCGCCAACCCGTCCACCGGGCAGGCCTACGCCAGCTTCGCTAACCTGGCTGACGTGATCCTGGCGGAACCGGGTTCCCTGATTGGCCTTTCCCCCCTGAGGGCGCTGCGCGAGTTGTCCACGGCCCCGCTGCCCCAGGACGCCCATACTGCCGAGTCTCACCTGGAACACGGGCTGCTGGACAGCGTGGTGGACCGGGAATCTCTTAAATCGCGGCTCGCCACTTTGCTGAGGTTGTTGAACGGTCAAAGACTGGGCAAGGGTGAATTCAAGAATCCTCCCCGCAGTCGCGCACCGCTGGCCCCGGACCCGGAAATCTGGGACGCCGTCGCCGCCACCCGCCATGGCGAACGCCCCTCGGCGGCGTTTTACATACGGAATTTTCTGGACCAGTTCTTCGAGGTTCATGGAGACAGGCTTAGTGGAGACGACCGGTCGGTGATAACCGGAGTCGGCTACCTGTACGACCGGCCGGTAGCCGTTGTCGGGCAGCAGCGACCGTATTCGGTTGACGGGGCCAAGTACCACGTTAACCCCAGTGGGCTCAGGAAGGCCCAGCGCTTGATTGGGCTGGCCGACCGCTTTGGCCTGCCGGTAATCACCCTGATTGATACCCAGGGCGCGGACCCGGGCCTGGAGGCCGAAGAGCACGGGATGGGCAATGCCATTGCCACGACGCTGTCGATGCTGATGGATGCCAGGGTCCCTGTGGTTGCCGCCATAGTTGGGGAGGGGGGCAACGAGGGCGCACTGGCCCTGGGCATCTCAGACCGAACCGTGATGCAGCAGTATGCGGTATTCTCGCCGATAACACTCAATCGGGCTCCCGGGGGCCCGTATCGCGACCCTGAAATTGACCGGGAAGCCGCCGAAGCGTTGATGCTTACGGCGCGGGACTGCCTGGAACTCGGCATTATCGATGCCATTGTTCCGGAACCTCTTGAAGGTTCACAGAGCAGCCCCAGGGAAGGATCGGCGATATTGAAGGCGGAGATTTACCGGCAACTGCGGGATGCGGCCAAGATTTCGCGGAACAAGCTGCTGGCGGAGCGATACAAAAGATTCCGGCAGATGGGTGAGACCAGCGCCTATTCCCAGGAAGCCATGGACCGGGAAGTTGAGCTTTTGCTTCGGATAACCTCCGGCACGCGGCGGCCGGCCACCGCCCAGCCGCCCAGAAAAAGGAAGGCTCCCGAGAAAGCCCCCGAAGCCCCGGTTCTGCCGATGGAAGTGGACTGACGGCAGTCCGCCTTCCAGTATTCAAGCTCCTTAACGCAGGCTCAGGCGGGATCCCTTCCCAGCGCCTTGAGGCTGTCCTTCATACTCCCCACCAGGCTCGCGTACTCCTCGCTTACCTCTGAGTCCAGCAGCGCGGTGGGACCACGACTGTCACGATATGCGGAGCGGAGTTCAAGGGAGCCCAGGTAAGGTGCATCGATTTCCCTGGCGAGGTCCTCCCCGGCGCCGCGTCCGAAAATCTCGCCGGTGTAGTTTTCCACTATTCCGATGACGTTAAGGTTCAGCTTGCGGATCATATTGATGCAACGCTTGGCGTCGATGTTGGCTAATTCCTGGGGAGTGCTGACCACCACGAATCCATCCATGGGAAGAGTCTGCATTACGGTCAAGGGAGAGTCGGAGGTACCCGGCGGCATGTCCACCACCAGGTAGTCCAGTTCGCCCCACTCGGTGGACTGGAGGAACTGGTTGATGGCATTGTGAATCATGGGCCCGCGCCAGATGATGGCCTCGTCCTCCTTTTCCTGGAAAAAGGACATGGAAATTACCTTCACCCCCCATTTTTCGGCGGGGATTATCTGGCCGTTGACGTAGTCGGCCTTGTCGGTGAGCCCCAGGACCTTGGTAACGTTGGGGCAGTCAATATCCACGTCCAGGAGACCCACCTTGTTGCCGTCCTGGGCCAGGGTGGCGGCGAGATTAACGGCCACGGTGGTCTTGCCCACGCCGCCCTTGCCGCTATAAACGCCAATCTTGGTCTGGATAGTAGAAAGATTCTCGGTTATTTGCCGTCGCTGCTGCCAGCTGCGCTTTATTTGTTCGAGCCGGGCATTTTCCTGGGGCGTGGACATATTTCCTCTCAGTGTCGTCCGCCATAGACTTGGGAGTTAAGTCGGGAGCGCTGGCGCCGAAGCTGGACTAGATGCCCAGCATCATGCGGGCTTCTTCGCTGATCATTTCCGGTGACCAGGGTGGATCAAAGGTAAGTTCGATCTCAACCTCTTCGACCCCGTCCAGGTCCTGGATGGCCCATTCGGCCTGCTGGGCAATGTGGGGCCCCATGCCGCAGCCAGGAAAAGTGAGAGTCATCTGGACAAAGACATTGTTCTCGTCAGTCACCTGGACATCGTAAATCAGGCCCAGGTCCACTACGTTTACCGGAATTTCGGGGTCATAAACGGTTTTGAGAGCCTGGTAAACCTCTTCGCTGCTTACGTCGGCGGGCATAGCGCCTCCTTATTCCTCAGGGCTGAATTCAGTATATGGAACCTGCCCCGCCCGGTCAACGATATTCGTACCGGGCAGGCAGGAAAACTTCTGGGGTCGGGCGTTATCCTTGGCAGAACCTGCCACTGTGCCTAAACCCATGCCGGCGGAACATCGGTGCTTAAGCGCCGGCTCGCTGACGGCCGTTCTCCGGATTCCTTATGGAATCAACAACAGCTTTCCGGTGGTCGCGCGCCCGGCCAGCTGGCGATGGGCTTCCGATGCCTCGGCCAAGGGGAATATATGCTCAACCCGCAGCTTGAGCTCCCCTGACTGCACCCAGCCCAGCACGTCGCCGGCCCGCTGGCGCAACTCATCGGCGGTGGCCGTGTAATCGCCCAGCCCGGGCCTGGTCAGGAAGAGTGAGCCGTTGCCAAGAACCCTGGGGTCCATGGGCGGGACAACGCCGCTGGCCTGGCCGTACAACACCATGTAACCACGGCGGCCCAGGCAGCTGATGCCATTGTCGAAGGTGGTCTGGCCTACCGCGTCATAGACGGCCCGCAGGCCTTCGCCACCGGTAGCGTCTTTGATTACCTCGGCAAAGTCTTCCCGGGTGTAGAGGATAACGTGGTCGGCGCCCGCGCCCCGGGCCAGTTCAGCCTTCTCCTCGGTGGAAACGGTGGAAAAAACGTACCCGCCCAGTTTCTTGATCATCTGAATCAAGAGGAGGCCAACGCCGCCGGCGCCGGCGTGCACCAGGACCTTGTCCCCCGCCTGGACTGGGTAAGTGGAGTGGCAGAGGTAGTGGGCGGTCATGCCCTGGAGCATGGCGGCGGCGGCTTACCAGGGGCCCACGCCCGCAGGCATTTTAAACAGCCGGGCAGCCCCCCCCCCCGCCGGCTCGGCATAGGAGCCCTGGCTGCTGCTGTAGGCTACAACGTCCCCCTCTTTCAGGTCGGAAACAGCAGCCCCGACGGCCCTGACCACTCCGGCCCCCTCCACGCCAATGGTCCGGGGCAGCGGCGGACCCGGGTTTATTCCGGCCCTGCTGTAAATGTCCGTAAAGTTGACGCCCACCGCCTGAATTTCCACCAGGGCATCGGCGTCGCCGGGCGACAGGTCCGGTACTTCCCGGTACTGCATCACCTCAGGCCCGCCAAATTCGTCTATCTGTACTGCCTTCATTACATGTCCTCACAAGTTGCGATTCCCGGCCCATCCGGGCGAGGCAACCGTAGTATACAACGGCTGGGCAAATGCATCCCCGTTTTGTGAGATCGGGGGCGCCGCCATTAGAAATTTAATTGCCAGCATTTCCATTAGCTGATACCATATTGGGTGCCAGAACTGTGAAAGCATTTCCAGGCGGTGCGCTATTTGCGCCAAAAGGAATTTAGAGCCTTGAGAAGAGTTCTGCATCCTGGGCGACCCGGTTGGCGCAAATCAATGGATATGCCGCAGACCGACTATCGCGCCACTTGCTTCAGCCCAACCCGGCGGTCCTCGGGTATTGCTTCAGAAACCACTCTTCGGCGGGCCACTTTTTCCACCTTCTCCTCGAAAGCAATTCATTCGGAAACTGTTGCGGATAACAGTGTGCCTCGATCACCATTCTCCCTGGCGCCGGCAACACTCGTTCACGGCGTGAGGCGTCCCTTTCGATAAGACAATTTGGATGGCGTGGCTGTGTCCGCACAAGTTTTCAGGAGGTAATTATCTTGGTAACGCCCAATAACAGTTCCACCGAAACAGCCACTGCTTCGGTTTCCACCCCCGAACGGGTGATACCCGACAACCTGCACGATGCTCTTGGACTGTTCGTTATCGAAAAGAAAAACGTCAAGAACTCCAAGAAGTCGATGGATGGGCACCAGGAAATTATCCGCTTCATAGACTGGTACGGCCGGGACCGCAAGGTTAACGACCTGTCCCCCAGCCTGGTCGAAGAATACGCAAGGGAGTTTTCCCAGCGGGGAGCCGAGGCCCAGAAACGCCTGACCCCGGTCAAGGAATTCCTGGTTTTTCTCAAGAAACAGGACTGGACCGAAGTAAACCTCTCAGTCCACCTGCGGGCCAGCCGGGCCCGGCGAACGGGCGCCGGGAAGCAGGGCATCGCCGCCAACGGCCTGGCAAGCGGCCCCCGGCTGAGCGAGGAAGGCTACCAGCGGCTGGTAGAGGAGCTGGAAAAATACAAGGTGGAAAAGGTCAGGGCGGACCAGGAAGTAAAGGAAGCCATGGCAGGCAAGGACTTCCGGGAGAACGCGCCCCTGGATGCTGCCAAGGAACGGCAGGGATTCGTGGTGGCCAAGATTCGGGAACTGGAATCCGAGGTGGCGAGCGCCCAGATTCTTTCGGGTGAAGCCGAAGCCAATTCGGGCAAGCGGGCAGTGGTTGGCAGCAGCATAACCATCAAGGACGTGGCGTCCGGAAAGGTAATCAACTACACCCTGGTGGACAAGCGGGAAGCCGACGTAGCATCGGGAAAGATTTCTACGGTCTCGCCGGTAGGCCAGGCGCTCCTGGACAAAGCCGTGGGCGACAAGGTGGAGATTACCGTCCCCAAAGGGACCCTCAGCTACCTGATTGAGAAAATCGGGGCCTAGCGGATTCGCCCGGCAATGGGCTAACACCAGGCAAGGCCACAAATCAGAGGAAACCACTCGAGGGGTGAGTCGGAACTCACCCCTCTCTTTTGCGTCCGCCAACCCTTTTTCCACCGTAAGAAAGGGAGGACCCGACTCAGACTCCTGTAGAACTAACCAAGCCCGGAAAGTTCTTCGAGGATTTTTTCGGGCTCGGGCAGGGTTCCCGGCGCGTAGGTCTGCCGGAATCGGACGACTCCGTCCTTGTCAACGATGATTACCGCGCGGGTACCCGCCCCCCTTTCCTCGTTCCACAGGCCGTAAGCCGTGGTTACTTCCCCCTTGGGGTGGCAGG
>JAPPJA010000310.1:4397-8306 GCA_028874675.1 Chloroflexota bacterium | reverse complement strand
CCGTAATAGACCCCGTCGGGCCAGCCAGCGATGAACTGCCGTACCTGCCGCTCGGTGGCGGCCAGGATACTGGCGACCACGGCCATCAGGCGGTCGGCGCCGTAGTCGGCCAGCAGGGACTGGATTCGCTGGGCGGCCAGCATTACCGAACCGATCTGGGCGTTCAGGTCGCCCAGGAAATTCTCCGGTTGGCGCACGTTGGCCGACAGCATTTGCAGCAGGTCGGCGCGGGGGACTCCCCGGTCGTAGAGTTTCAGCGACGGGATGCGCAGCCCCTCCTGGAAAATCTCGTTGGCGCCGGGGTTGTAGCCCCCGTGAGTGCCGCCGCCCACGTCGCTGTGATGGGCCCGGTTCACGCCATAAAAGAGCAGCCGTCCCTGGTGGAAAATGGGCCGGATAATGGTGATGTCCGGCAGGTGGCTGCCTCCGAAGTAGGGGTCGTTCAAAATGAAAAGGTCGCCATCCGCAATATCGTCGCCAAAGTAATCGCGGACGGCAGCCCCGGCCACGGGCAGCGCGCTGATATGCACCGGAATGCCCTCGCCCTGGGCCACCAGCTGGCATTCGCCGTCCAGAATGGCCGTGGAAAAGTCGCGGCTGGAGTTGAGGATCTGGGACATGGCGGTGCGCAGCATGGCTTCGGTCATTTCCCGCGCAATGGACTCCAGCCGGTGTTCCACCACCGCCAGCGTTATCGGGTCGTCCTGGGCGGGGCCCTCGCCATCAACGGTGTCCGAGCTGGCCCCCACATCTCCCGGAGGCGACGTGGACTCCAGGTTGATCCGCAGCTCAATGCCGCCCATGGAGTCTGCCGTGGCGGTGTCGCCGGGCCAAACCAGGATGGTGGTGAACTCCGATTCCAGGATTGCGGGCCCCGCAATTTCCGCGCCAACGGGCAGTTCACCGGCGGCATAGGCGGGGGCGTCCTGCCACTCTCCCATATAGACCCGGCGGGAGCCTGAGGGCTGGGCCGCTTTAGCGTCTCCGCCGGGTTCCTGCTGGGCAATTCGTGGCAGCTTGCCCACCGCCGAAACGCGCAGGGTGACCAGCCGCACCTCCTGTTCCTGCTGGCTGTAGGAGTAGAGCTCCTGGTACCTACGGTGGAAGTTGCCGGTCAGCTGGGCCAGGAAATCGGCGTCGGCCAGGGTGGCATCGGGCAGCGGCACGGTTACTTCATAAATCTGGTCCAGGTACCGCATATCGGCGGAGCAGCTGATCTCTACCGCCTCCGGGGCCACCCCCTGGTTTAGCAGCTTGTCCCAGCCCTGGGCCGCCAGGTCGTCCAGCAGGGCCCGCAGCTCCTCCTGGTCCAGCCGGTCCAGGCTGACCGGGTAGGAACGGGAGAAGTCGTACTTTATGTCGGTGTTGAGCATTCCGTAGGCCGACAGCACCGGCGCCGACGCGGGAATGTACACTCGCCCTACCTGCAGCTGGCGCGCCACCTCCGCGGCGTGGAGGCCCGAAGCGCCTCCGAATCCCATTATGGTGAATTCCCGGGGGTCCACTCCGCGCTGCACCGACATCAGCCGGATGCCCTCGGCGATGGTGGTGCAGACCACCTTGAATACCCCGAAGGCCGCCTCCGCTTCGGAGAGGTTTAGCGGGCCGCCCACGTTCTTCCCCAGGGACTGCCGCGCCGCCGCAGCGTCCAGCGCAGCACGGCCACCCAGGAAGTTGGAGGCGTCCAGGTAGCCAAGCGCCAGGCTGGCGTCGGTGACGGTGGGCCTTACACCGCCCTGGCCGTAGCAGGCCGGCCCGGGGTCGGCGCCCGCGCTCTCCGGCCCCACGCGGAGAATGCCGCCGTCGTCCACCCGGGCGATGCTGCCCCCGCCGGCGCCCAGGGTGTGAATGTCAATCATGGGGGCGGCAATCTTCCAGCCGGCCTCGAACTTCTCGTTAGTGATGTGGGGCGCGCCGTTCTCGATGAGGGAGATGTCGGTGCTGGTGCCTCCCATATCAAAGGCGATAATCCTGGGCTCGTCCAGCAGCGACCCCAGCCACGCGGCTGCGCTGACCCCTCCAGCGGGTCCGGACAGGATGGCCCGCACCGCCATGCGGCTGGAGTCCTCGATGGGAGCCACCCCGCCGTTCGACTGCATAATCAGCACGTCCCGCAGCCGGGGGTAGGCGGCAAATCGCTCTGCCAGGTGCGCCAGGTAGCGGCTGAAGACGGGCCCCACGTAGGAGTTTATGACGGTGGTGCTGAGGCGGTCGAACTCCTTGATCTGGGGGATTACCTCGTGAGACAGCGAGGTATAAGTGTCCGGAAAGCGGCCGCGGATGATTTCTCCGACCCGCCGCTCGTGGTCGGGGTTGAGGTAGGAAAACAGGAAGCAAACGGCCAGGGCCTCGGCCCCCTCCCTGGCCAGGTGGTCCAGGCATTCGGCCAGGGCCGCTTCGTCCAGCGGGGTTTCCACCCGCCCGTCGGCCCGCACCCGTTCCGGCACGCCCACCCGCAGGTAGCGGGCCGCCAGGGGCTCCACCGGCGTCATCCGCAGATTGTACCGGTCTTCCTTCAACCCCTCCCGCATCTCCAGCAGGTCGCGGAAACCCTCGGTGGTGACGAGCCCAACCTGCGCCCCCTTTCGTTCCACCAGGGTGTTGGTGGCCACGGTGGACCCGTGAATTACCAGGTCCGTCTCCCCCAGGAACTGTTCCAGGGACAGCCCGTAGCCCTCGGCCGCCTCCGCCAGCCCGTTCATCACTCCCAGGGAAGGGTCGTCGGGGGTGGACTGGGTCTTGAAGAACCGGGGTTGTCCTCCGTCGTTCACCACCACAAAGTCGGTAAAAGTGCCGCCCACGTCAATGCCAATCCTGAACAAGCTGGGGCCTCCTGGGGATTAATGGGGTAAGTATGGACTATTGGGTGCGGTTTGGGGTAGGGGCCTGGTCAAATCTCAGGCTGGCCTGGCCAGTGGAGCGGCGGGCCGCTTCAAAGCGGCGTCAGCTCGCCGCCGGCCGGTACCTGGCCGCTGTTAATGATATTGAATCGCTAATGGTTGCGCTTATCCACCACAACCCACGTATAATAACCCCAGCCAGCGAATGCCGGAGTTAATCAATACTCAATATCACTAACGGGTGGTATCATTTGGCTCCTGGCCATTTGCCTTCCTTTAACCGAACGGGTGTGGAAAGGTTTCAATTCCCTGGTGGGAAAGCGAGGATATTGCACCTGTCCGGTCAGCCTTAGTCCAGGAGGTGACCCAGTTTGTCCGATAGACTGAATCTGGTTACTTTCGTGGTGCCAGCCGCAATCATAATCTTGATGGCGGTTGCCATCGTGCCGCTGTTGTTTAGCCGGTCCGGTGAAGCAACCCAGCCGGTAGTGGGCCTGACGGCGGAGGCCACCCTGGAATCCCCCTCCGGCGACTTCATGGGCACGGTGAAGTTCCGGCAAGCTTCCACCGGGGTGTTGATCATGGCCGAAGTTGGGGACCTGCCGCCCGGCGGCCACGCCCTCATTATCCACGAATTCGGCGCCTGTACGCCCGACTTTGGCGCCGCCGGCGACCACTTCAATCCCGCCGAAACCGAGCACGGGTTTGTCCACCCTGCCTGGAAGCGCGGCGAACCGGGTGGGGGGCACAGCGGCGACCTTCCAAATATCTACGCCGCCTCCGACGGTTCCGCCCGCGCCGACTTCTTCACCCAGGGCATCACCCTGGACCGGGACCTGCTCCATTCCATACTTGACGCGGACGGCTCGGCCATCATCGTCCATGAATTCCCGGACGCTTATGGAGAGCAAGAATCAGACACGGGCCGCCGCCTCGCCTGCGGGGTCATCGGGCAGAGCTAAAGAATCACCCGGAACCTCCCGCACCCGTTTGGTAATGGGTTAGCGGCCGGAGCCCCTGGCTGTCGCGCCAGCATCAGTTCGATTACAGTGTCGCCCCAGTTAATGCC
>JAPPJA010000310.1:0-4387 GCA_028874675.1 Chloroflexota bacterium | reverse complement strand
TGTTTAGGGTGCGGGATGTTGGAGGATGATGGGGTAACTCTTGCCACATTCTACGCTATCAGCAAGATATCGAAGCGAGAGCTACGCTTTAAATTCCAGAGAGCTTGGAGTGTAAAGATCCAGGTGAGAAGGAGTCGTCAGGAATCAGCCATTGTCGACTGCAAGTGGATTTAGGTACGCCCTGGAAAATGGCGAACTACAATCCGCTATTGTCACTATATTTGGTCTAGTAGCCAATGACTGACAATGAGAAGGGCATCTGTATCCGCGAGTGTGCATAAAGAGCTTGGGCTACGGCTACTGTTTTGTCATAGTCCGGGCTCACGATCTGCTTTCCCTTGGCATTGAAGCGATACTTCTGAGAAACGGCCAAAATCAAATGTTCCAGATCAACCATTACCAACGCCTGAATCAAGTTCCTGTAGATCGCATTACCCATCAATGCTCTTCCTGCCTCAACTTCAAGCCCAGCAAGCCAATTTGGATGCCAAGCGTCGACTTGATACTGTAGCTCAGGTCTCGCATTTTCTCCAAAAAACACAGGTCGCATTATTTTCTCATGTGACTTAGTCCCCGCCTCTACCTCAAACCCTAGATCGGTAAGATCTGGCCGTAATACTGCCAATATTTCGTTGCTCGTTTTGCCATTAGAGTGCTCCCCCGTGCCAATCTCCTTTAAGTGCAGTTCAAACCGATCAACCAGTTGAGGCAAAAACGTTGGAGGAGTCTTGGTCCGTGGAAATGTAGAGAAACGAACTCGTGAGTCGTTCATGGTGTTCCACCCCTAGTCGTTGCTATCGATATCTATGCCTTACCCTTCACCTAAAATTTCTGGCATGCTGTGGCTGGATGGAAAAACCTTCCTCCCAATTCGGCCTCGGTTGCGAACAAACTAGCCAATGTAAGAATACTTGAGCCGATGTAAAACTTTAACCTTCGTTAGTTTGCCTACCAATTTTCATTTGATTGGACCATTTGTTATCCAATGACTTCCTCTGTCTCTACAATAAAGAACGCCCCTACCCCCCAACCCCAACCCGTCCCCCGTAAACCTCCACCGGCCTCCACACCAGCGGTGTCAGCAGCGCCACGGGCAGTATCAGCAGGATGCCCACCCCGGCGTTCAGGCCGATGGCCAGGGAGATGGTGAAGGCCTGGGCGATGGCCCCGATTTCCACGCCGCCGATAAGGTGGCCCAGCCCGTTGACCAGTCCCTGCGACCCCATTATCCGGCCCCGCATTTCCGCCGGCGACGACAGCAGCAGGATGGTGCTCTGCATGGTGCTGAACCCCGACTGGCCCACTCCCGCGCAGAACAGCACCAGGAAGGACACCAGGAACCAGGGCGACCAGGCCACGGCGGCCACCCCCACCGCTACAATCAGTGCGCCAATGACGAAGTACCGGCCGTGAAAGGTGTAGTTGCGGCGGGTGGCGATGATCATCGCGCCGATCAGGGAACCGATGCCCTCCGCCGAGCCGATCACGCCGCCCAGGGCCGGACCCACCTTAAGCACGTCGGTGGCGATGACCGGTATGAAGTACTGCAGGGGCAGCACCATCCCGTTCATCACCAGCGAAATGGTCAGCACCCCCAGCACAAACTTGTTGGAGAATGAGTGGCCGATGCCCGACCAGATGCCCCGCAGGAACTCACGGTCCCGCCCCACCGCCGTGGCCGCACCGGGCAGCCGCAGCCGGAACATCAGGAAGGCCGCCACCAGGTCCATGGCCACCAGTACCATGTAGGCCCCCGTGAACCCGTAGAAGGCAATTACCAGCCCCCCGGTCAGCGGTCCCAGTATTTTGCCCGCATTGTTGGTGATGGTCTCCAGGGACATGGCGTGGGCGATGCCGCCCTGGCCGGCCAGGTCGAAAAGGGCGGCCCGCCGCGTGGGGTCGTCCAGTACCTTGGCCGTGCCCTGGAGCAGGATGGCAAAGAACACTAACCAGGGATGGATCATGTCCAGCAGCAGCAGGGTAAGCAGGGACGAGGCTACCAGCAGGTAGAAGGTGTGGGTGCTCACCAGGATTCGCCACCGGTCCAGCCGGTCGGCCAGCATCCCGGCCACCAGCGACAGCGGCGGACGCGGCCCGTTGAGGAAGACGGAAATCAGTCCCACCTGGAAGGCCGAGTCGGTAAGCTGGTAAATCAGGTACCCCAGGACCAGCAGTTCCATGCGGCGGGAGATTTCGTGCACCCACCGCGCCGCCCACATCAGGCGAAAGTCGGGGTTCTGCAGGATTACCAGGACCGGAAAGCTGGAAAGTGGCGGCAAGTGGTTCTCCCCGTTGGATTTGCGACGCACCAGGGTCCGATTGTCTGGCCCCTCGGCCGGACGTCAAATCTCAGTTCACCCTGGCAGCGATTCCCGCTCAGGCAGTTATCATTCGCAGGGGCGGGTTTCAAACCCGCTCTGGCCGCCCCTCAAGCATTCTCCCCGGACTATCCCACCCGCATCGTAACCCTGCCTCACCTCGACCTTGCCGAAGAGGGCCCTCCAGGAATTCTTCGGGAAGGGTTTGGCGGCGTATCCGTCAGGCAGAAAGACCGGACTACCCGATACCGGGCCCCCAGGTGGTCCCAAAGTCGGCGCGGGCCGCCAGCTGACCGGTAAAGGTGCTGGCGTCCTGCAGGGCCAGGAAGACGGCGCAGGGGCCCACCGCACTGGGGTCCACCCGCTCGTGCCAGTCCCGCTGGGTCCAGGGAATGGCGGCGGAACCCTCGCTGCGCATTGCGCCGGGGCTCAGGATGTTGACCGCGATATTGTAGTCCTTCACCTCGTCGGCCAGGCACAGGCTGAACATGTGCACCGCCGCCTTGCTGGCGCTGTACAGGACTCCGCCACCCTGGGCCGGGTCGGTGGCCATGCGGGAGCCGATGTTGATGATGCTGCCCTTGCCCTGCTCCATCATGACGGGCAGCACGGCCCGGCTGCAGCGATAGGGGCCGCCCACGTTGATGCGGATTAGCTGGTCCCAGCGGGCAGGGTCAATCTCCAGGATGGTCTCCCCAAGCACCATGGTTCCGGCGTTGTTGAACAGCACGTCTATCCTGCCAAACCGCTCCCTGGCCTGCCGGACCATTTCCTCCACCTGGGCCTCGTCAGTGACGTCACAGTTGACTCCCATAACCTCGCCGCCGCCGTCGTGTATCTCCTGGACTGTCTCCTGCAGCGTACCGGGCAGGCCCGTGGGAGACTGGCCGCGGGCGCAAATAACCACGCTGGCCCCCTCTCGCGCGTACTCCATCGCGATGGCCTTCCCCAGACCCCGGCTGGCGCCGGTGACGATTGCAACCATTCCGTCCATTTGACCCATGGTGGCCCTCCCCTGGTTAACTTGACCGTTCCCCGGCCTGCGGCCCATTGCCAGGTCCGGTCAGCCCGGCGAAATCCCCATCTCCATCCTTGCCCGGTCTTTCTGACCACTCATCTTCACAACTCTGTTGAGCTGCTGATTCCCCCGCCCGGAACTTTCGGATGGCTGACACTTGCCGCTGGCAATACTGGATTGCGCTTGCCTGCCATTTATCCAGAACCTCGAAAAAAGGAGACCTGACACTCCGTGAGTGTCATTGATGGTTTGAGTCTTTTTGATCGTTTTTGCGGTTGGTATTCTGAAATTTCGAGCAGGTCAGGAACGGCAAGTCCCGACATAGACCTGCCGCCTGTGCTCATCCCGAGAACCTAGTCAGATACGAAATGAGCACAGGTGGCCCGTATTTTCATTTTTTCCGCTGCTTCCCGGTTATAGGAAGAACCGTCGCGGGGTTGCCCTTACTGCCCTGAACACTTCCCGGCAATTCCCGCTGATGCCGGTTCCCGTTACCCGGTCAGCCCTGCTTGGCGGCGCGGGGGTGGGGGATGGCCGCCGCCTGTTCCGGTGTTAAGCTGGCGAACCGCTGGGGGCGGTAGGGACCCAGGACCGCGTCCGCCGGCCTTCCGTCGCAGATTTCCTGGGCGGCCAACTGGCTCAAGGCTGGCGCCAGGGTAACGCCGCTGTGGGTGAGGGCCACGTACAGGTTGGGCGATTCGGACGCGAACCCCATCACCGGGTAGCCGTCCAGGGGCATGGGCCGCCACCCCACCGGCACCGGCTCCGCCCGGGCCCCGGCCAGCCCCGGCAGGTATCGGCAGGCTCGATCCAGCAGGTCGTCAGCGTGGGCCTGGGAATCGTCCTCCGCCAGGCTTTCCTGGTCGCCCTCGCCGATCATCATCCGGCCGTCGGCGCACTGCCGTATGTGAATCTCCCTGCGCCCGTCTTCCAAAGGCGGCGCGTACACCACCGGCACGTTGTTCAGCAGCGGGGGCAGGGGGTTCGTCCGTATGACCACCCCTGGGCTCTCCGCCTGGGGCACATTGACTCCGGCCTGGCCGGCCAGGGT
>JAPPJA010000474.1 GCA_028874675.1 Chloroflexota bacterium | reverse complement strand
GAACCGGCAAAACCGAGGTTTCCAGGCTGCTTCAGGAAATGGGGGCCACGGTACTGAATGCCGACCAGGTTGGCCACGAAGCTTATACTCCCCATTCCGAGGCGTGGAACGAGGTCGTCAAGGCTTTTGGGGAGAGCATTCTCCAGGACAATGGCGAAATAGACCGAAGGAAGCTCGGTGGAATCGTATTTGCCGACCCCGAGCAATTGGAAATCCTTAACGGGATAATGCACCCTCGCATGGCGGCGATAGTCAGGGAGGAGTTGCAGGGCCTGAACCAGAGAGGAGTCGAAGTGGCCGTGGTTGAAGCGGCCGTTCTGTTTGAGGCGGGCTGGGATTCCCTGGTTGACGAAGTCTGGACTACCGAGTCACCCGAGGACCTGGTAGTAGCCAGGCTCCAGGAACGTAACGGCTTCTCTCCTGAGGAGATTCGCAAGCGCATCGCTTCGCAAATGTCCTCATCTGAGAGATCAAATCGGGCCACTGAAGTAGTGAACAATTCCGGCGAGCTTGCCGACCTGGAAAACACGGTCAGGGCAATTTGGAAGCGCCGAGTCGAAGGAAGGATTGAGCAATAATAATGGTTGAAGCGGTTGAGTCCGAACAGAATGAACCCCAATTCAAGGAATATGCCATTGAAGAGTTTCTGGTTCGCAGTGAACCCTATTACCGACCCGTAGGAGACGAGCTTGAACTGTTCACTGCGGCCTACAACCAGCACATTCCGGTGTTGCTGAAGGGCCCCACGGGTTGCGGAAAGACCCGTTTCGTAGAATACATGGCCTGGAAGCTGGGCAGGCCCATGACGGTTGTACGCCCGATGGACGGCGGCCGTCCCGCACAGGAGTTGAGGGAAGGCGAGGTGCGAGTCCCGCTGGTTACTATCGCCTGCCACGAAGACCTGACTGCCAGCGACCTTGTGGGGCGCTACCTTTTGGACTCGGAAGGCACCAGGTGGATTGACGGCCCAATGACCCGCGCGGTAAAGGCGGGCGCCATTCTTTACCTGGATGAGGTGGTCGAGGCCCGCAAGGACACCACCGTTCTGATTCACCCCTTGACTGACCACCGCAGGATCCTGCCCGTGGAAAAGACGGGCCAGATCATCGAGGCGGATGATCGCTTCCTGCTTTGCATTTCCTACAACCCTCACTATCAGAGCGCCCTGAAGGACCTGAAGCACAGCACGCGGCAGCGCTTCATCTCCGTCGAGTTCGACTACCCGCCTGCAGATATCGAAGCCGAGATCGTGCAGAAAGAGAGCGGCTGCAGCGGCGAACAGGCTGGCGCTCTGGCCAAACTGGGAGAGAAGGTCCGCAACCTGCGGGACCATGGCCTTGCCGAAGGGGCCAGCACCAGGCTGCTCATTTATGCCGGCCGGCTTATGACCGAAGGAATACCCCCGCGGCGGGCCTGCCAGGTTGCTATTGTCTGGACTCTGACCGATGAACCCGAACTTCAGCGCAGTGTCGAAGAGGTGGTTTCCTCCATCTTCGAATAGAGGTCTTGATGGGTTCATCCTTCCCCGACCTGGTTAAGCAGGCATTGGCGCAACGGTCCAGATGGATATTGACCGATGAGAGCCTTATGCCTGCCGCCGTTTTGTTGACGCTCTATCCCAAGAATGGGGAATACTGCGTTCTCCTCAACAAGCGATCGGAAATTGTGGAGCATCACAAAGGGGAAATCTCCTTCCCGGGAGGGGCCAGAGACCCCGAGGACGGCGACTTCCAGGAGACTGCCCTGCGCGAAGCCGAAGAGGAGATGGGTATCAACCCTTCGGATGTCACCATCCTGGGCCAACTGGATGATGCCGTGACTCGCAGCGGATTCGGTGTCAGGGTCTTTGTTGGAGCAATACCCCACTCGTACCCCTTCAGCCCCAGTGACCTGGAAATTGCTGAGGTGCTGGAGGTTCCCGTCAGGAGCCTTTATGACCCGGCGAACATCCGCTGGGAAACCCGGTTGACCGGCGAAGGATTGACCACGGTATATTCCTATGTCCACGACGAGCACGTCGTATTTGGAGCTACTGCCAAGATACTTCAGCAGTTTCTGGACATCATGGAAGAGCCTTTGAAAAAGGAGGGGCTGACGTCTTGAGCAACGCTCCCTTTGATGAATTAGAAGCTGAACTGGCCAAATTCCCCCCGGCAGTGCTGGATGCCTATCGTGAAGCGCTGGAGGAGATGGAAACATCCTTCTCCTCCGAAGAGCTTGTTCTCTGGGGCAAGGAGGGTGCGGCCATAGCCGGCCAGACGGTCCGGTCTTGGGAATCAGCGGTTGAGTATTATCGGGTTTGCCCGCTGGTGGCCCGCTCTCTTGCTTTCCCTTCGTTCATGCAGTGGGCCCGCTGCGGCACCTACCTGTCCCAGGATTCGCCGGCGCTGGCCGTATCCTTCTTCAAGGCCAGCCCTTCCATAGTCTCGAACCTGCGGCCCCAGTACATCCCCCGCTGGGCCGGCCTGGGACGCAGCCTCTACAAGGGCACCTGGAAGTCCAGTACCCTGTCCGGCCGTTTCTTCGAAGTTAGTCCGGACCTGATTCGCAACCTTCCCTTCTGGGACGTGGAAGTATTTGCCTCCCTGGTAGAGGCGCTCTCCTACAAGTCCTACGACGTTGCGGTAGAGTGCCTCACCCTGGGCAAGGACGTGCTGCCGGTGATGGGTCGCGAGCGGGAGGCCTTCCTGGCCATGTGCCGCGCCCTTTCCGACGGCAACTGGCGCGAGGTCAAGAGCTGCTTCGAGGTAGCCCCCAAAGCCCTGCAGCAAATAGACGAAGGGCAGACCAGCCGCTTCCTCAAGTTAGGCGAGCGCCTTACCAAGGTGGGTATTCGGGACACGGCTCGCTTCCTTTCCGACGGCAGCCAGGCCCTGGGACAGATTCCTCAGAGTTCCCAGGCCCACATTCTCGACCTTTGCGAGGGACTGCTGGCCGTTACCCCGGAGGCGGTGTCCTGTTTCCTGAAGAGTCTGGACGGGGTGATGCACCGGGTAACCATCAATCAGCTGGATACCTGGTTCCAGCATGGAGTCCAGCTCCTGAAAGACAATCCGGAAAGCGGTATTGCTTTTTTCAAGGTCGAGTCCAATACGTCGGAATCCCTTCTTGAAACCCTGTCTTCCAGCCTGGAACTGGATCGCGTGAAGGGTGTGGTGCGGCTCTACTGCCGTGCCCTGTCCGGCTCACCTATTGAGGCGCTGAGCACCCAGGAACTGGTGCGCCGCAACATCGGCTGGGTGGACCAGGATACCGCTACAACCGATGGCACCAAGGTGTTTCTCCCGCCGGTGGTTGACCACTACCAGAACAAAGAGCAAAACTTCTCCTGGTTTAAGGTCGTCGCTACCCACCAGGTCGCACACCTGGAGTTCGGCAGCTTCGACTACGATTTCAGCCGTACGGCACATCTTTTTGAAGAAGAACGCCGCTACATCCTGGAGCGGGAAAGAGGAGCCAGCCAGATTTCCGACGACGTGCTGGTGGGCGATCTGGAACCCGATGGACAGATGCGCGCGTACACCGACATCGGACGATTCCTCAGCCTCTTTGACGACCGCCGCCTGGCCTTCGACCTTTTCACCGTCCTGGAAGACGTGCGCCTGGACTACCGAATCAAGGCGGAATACCCCGGCATTCGGCGGGCCGCCATCGATGTGCAGGCCGAAGCCCTGGCCGTCCGACCCGAAGTGGAAGACCTGCCCCTGCAGGAAGCATTGGTGGAGTTGCTGATCCGGATGAGCCTGGACCAGTTCAATAACCTGCCGATACCTGTAGATTTTCGGGAAGAGGCCACCATGCTGGCCCAGATTCTCGTCGTCCTGCGGGACGTCGCTGCCAACGTGGAGGATACCGGGGAAGCCACCCTCCGCGCTTACGAGATTATTTCCAGGCTGGAGAACGAGACCCAGCCGGAAGACCAGTGGGAACCTGAGGACATGGAAGAGCCGGGGGACTTTTCGGAAGAGGAGTTCCAGTCCCTGCTCGACAAGCTGCAGGCCTCCCAGGACTCTTCGGGCGATGCCGGCGAAGGCGACCCATACGATTCACCCGAGCCGGTGGACTATCGGGGCGATTTCAAGCCCGAAATGGTCCAGTTGCTCACCAAGCTGCAGATGGACCAGAACCAGCAGGGTGAAGGCGAGCCGCTTTCCCAGGAAATGCTGGAACAGTTGCTGCAGGACAGCGCCGAGCTGGAGTTGGACGCCGAGCAGGGCGACATAAACAACAGCACCAGTACCTTTGCCCAGAACATTATGAAAGAAGCCGGGGTGCCGCCTCCCAACTCCCAGCCCGGGCAGGGTTACGGCCCGCTGCTCCACGACGACGATCAGGGCGGAGAGCTGGAAGCCCGCGAGCCCAAGGCCTATGTCTATGACGAATGGGACTTCCGCGCCAACGATTACAAGCCCCGCTGGTGCGTCGTTAAGGAAAAATCCCTGGACGAGGGCGACCCGGCCTTCTATAACGACGCACTAAAGAACTACTCAACCCTTCTCAGCCATATCAAGCGGCAGTTTGAGCTCATCATGCCGGAAACTTTCCGGAAAATCTATCGCATGGTGGACGGCGAGGACATTGACCTTAACGCGGCTCTCGAGGCGGCGGCGGACATTCGCATGAAGGTTCCGCCCGATGAAAAGATTTACTGGCGTCGCAACAAGATCGAACGGGATGTCTCGGTCGTTTTCCTGCTGGATATGAGCGCCTCCACGGCTGAGGCCATTGACGAAGGCAGGCATACAGTGGACGACCGGGATGCCCCCGACGACCCGGTGGAGTACATGGTGTGGCTGCGCCGTCGGCGTGAAGGCCTGGTTCGGCGGCACTACAAGCGCATTATCGACCTGGAGAAGGAGAGCACCGCGCTCTTGATCCAGGCCCTGGAATCCATAGGCGACAACTACGGTATTTATGGGTTCTCCGGGTATGGCCGGGAAAACGTAGAGTTCTATGTGATCAAGGACATTGAAGAGAACTTCACCGAGCGGATCAAGCGCCGGATAGACAAGATAACCCCGTTGCACGCTACCCGCATGGGCAGCGCCATCCGCCACGCCATCACCAAGCTGGAAAACCAGGACTCGCCGACCAAGATCATGTTCCTGATAAGCGATGGTCGGCCACAGGACCGGGGCTACAGCCGGGAAGGGGTGGAGAAGGAGTACGCGGTCCACGATACGCACATGGCCCTGCTGGAAGCCAAGCGGAAGGATATTACGCCCTTCTGCCTAACGGTGGACAAGGCCGGACACGACTACCTGAAGGAAATGTGCGGCGACATGGGCTACGAAGTCCTGGGCGACATCTGGGCCCTCCCAGAGCGGTTGCCCATGCTGTACCGGCAGCTGACTGCTTAAGCTCGACAAAGACGGTCGCTGAACAGAAAGGGCGAGCCTTAAACAGCTCGCCCTTTAGCTTTTGCTCTTCCTGGTCCCGCGATTGCGGGGGATCTTCAGCCCTCGTGTTCCGCCACTATCAGTTTCCGCAACTCGGTCAGGGCCGTGTTAGCTACCCGGCGCTTGATGACGATGCGCCTCGGGGGCGTACGAAACTCGAGCTGCCGGACCTCCTTCATACCCGCTATTGCCACGTAAACCTGCCCCACGGGTTGGTCCTCCACAGGCTCGGGCCCAATTACCCCCGTAATCGCGATGCCGTAGTCGGCGCCCATGGTCTCCCGGGCAGCGTTGGCCATAGCCAGAGCGGTTGCTGCGCTGGCCAGACCGTGTTGCCCCAAAATGTCGGTGGGGACTCCGCTGGCGACAAGCAATTCCTTCGTCGTCGCGACTATTCCGCCCTTGAAATAGCCGGTACTGCCCGGAACGTCCGTAATGCTGTTGGCCAGGAATCCGCCGCTGGCAGACTCCATGGTGGCCAGGGTCAAACCGCGTTCCGACAGGGCTTGCCCTGCGGCCTCTTCCGGCGTTTCAGAGTCATAGCCCCAGATGTAGGGCCCCAACCTCTCGGTAATTGCGGCCTCCACCGGAACTATCATCTCCCTCGCGGTTTCTTCATCCCTGGCCCGGGCAATCACCCGCAAGTGGATGCCATCGGCCTTGGAATATATGCCCAGGTAGGGATTCTCGTGGCCAAAGAACTCGGATATTTCCTCGTCGATAGCCGCTTCGGACATGCCCAGGGTCTTGATGTTCCTGGTGATGGTAACTTCTTCATCAACCAGCTCCCGGAGGCGGGGAGCTATCTCCTCGTGCCAGATTGGCTGCATTTCACCCGGCGGCCCTGGCATACAAACAATTATTTTCCCGTCTCTTTCCGCCCACCATCCGGGCGCAGTGCCATTGCGGTTTCGAACGAATTGGGCGGAGAGGATCAGGTGGGCTTGCTTGATGTTGTGGGCGGGCATGGCAATGCCCCTGCCCGCAAAATACCTCTCCAGGTTGTCCACCACTTACTGCTGGACTGTTGGGGTCTCTCCCAGGGCTGCGGCCACCGCTTCCCTGGTCAAGTCGTCCTGTATCGGGCCCAGGCCGCCCGTAGTGAAAATTACGTCGGACCGGTCCAGTCCCCTGGTGAAAGCTTCTGTCAGCTTGTCCAGGTCATCGCCGATGATAGACACCCACTGAAGCTGAATTCCCAGGGGCGGAAGTTGAGTCGCAATCCACGACCCATTGGTGTCGGTCAATTCGCCCATCAGCAACTCGGTGCCGATGGAGAGGATTTCAGCCTTCAATGAACCACCTCTTGTGATCGACAATTGGGGAGGCTGTTGTTGTTCTTTCGAAGCGCCCGCAAGGCAATGCTGTCAGGTTTACTCCCCGCAAGGACTAACTGCCCTCTCCCAGGGGCACTGGAGGATTGCTTACCAGTCCTTCAATCGCCTCTGCCCATTCGACGGGGACGGTGTAGAGGTCAGTCTGGCCGGAAGTGATGGCGTACCTAAGGTCGCCATCGGGAGTCAGGTCGCCCAGGAAAAACTCGAAGGTCTTGTCGGCGTTGGTTGCCAGCCATACACTTGTTGTGGCCGGCTCCAGCCCATAGTTCTCCGGGTCCCGAAACTCTTCCTTTACCGTGTCGATTACATCGGGATTTTCCAGAAGCACATCCCAGTTTTCCCAGTCTTCCGCAGGTATGGGGATATCGCGTTCCTCTTCGGTCCCTTCGATCTCTTCTACAATGTACCAGTTCCCTTCCCGGTCCTCCCCATAGACAACCGTTTCTTCATCCACGGTAACTTCGAAGTAAATGACCTCCTGCTTCCCCACGTTAAGCAGTTGGCGGTCTTCTATGTCCGTGTCGTATAGCCGCGGATATGGGGGCTGGAAGACGAGGCGATTAAGGACCCGAGCCCAGATCTGTGGCACGATGAAGAGCTTTTCCGAGCCCACCAGGCGCGCATACTGATTTTGCCCATCGGGAGTTTCCAACCCAAGATGCGCCTCATAGCTGCGACCGGTCCGCTCCGTGATACGGATTGCAGTTATGGGAGGAGCCAGACCATACTGAGCCGCGTCCCCCATTTCGTCCGCCAGGGTGCGGACTACCTTGGGGCCACTCAGCAGCAGCGGAGTACCGCTCCACTTATCCTGATATACCTGCCGTTCCCGATCTTCCTCAACTATGAACCAGCGCACACCCCCGGGCCTCTTCCGATATTCCACCGTATCGCCCTGGTAGGTAACCACAATGTTCGTCAAAGAATTGTCATCCACCCTCCAGAGCCAGTCCTGATCCTGCTTGGGTTCCGGATTCCTGGTCAGGACCACACCCGCGACGGTGCCGCCAAACAGGAGAAGTACGACAATCAGGAGAATGGTGAGCCGAATATTCATTGATAGTCAACCTGCCGACATACCGGTAATATTTCAAAGAAGGGAATTCCGGCCCCGCCTGTACGCCGGTCTCAGCGCCCTTGCACAGCGCTGGACAGCGGACCCGGGTTGTTCGCGCCAATTGGTATGGCGGAGCTCGCGCCTACCGCCGTATCCACCACACCAGACCCGCCATCAGCCCCATCAACCCGGGAAGCAGCAGCCAGGAAGAGAACTTGACGAAATTCTCCTGGTTGCGGTCCACGTTAAATTCCCTGATGGCCAGCGCCTTGGGGCGGAGGGAAACCAGGGAATGGTCTCCCACCAGGTAGTTGACGGAATTAAGGAAGAGGTCCTTGCCGCTTCCCCGGTCATAGAAACTGTTGGACACAAAGTCCGAGTCTCCCATCACGACCATGCTCGCAATGTCGTTCTCCGCAATGGAAGCGGGGTTGGTGGGAGGGGCGGCCCCCACCGGTCCCAGGGCCCTGACAAAAGTGACCGGGGAGAACGGGCCCCGCGGGTCAGGATCGTTTTCCAGATCGGTCCTGGGCTCTGTTCGCTCCGTGTCCTGGATGACGTAGCTGTTGAGCGAACTGAAGGCCAGGGGAACGGGCTGCCTCAAGCCCGTTCCGTCGTCGAAGGACTGCAGGGATGCGGCGCCGGGCATCAGCACCACGTCCAGGGACTGACCC
>JAPPJA010000357.1 GCA_028874675.1 Chloroflexota bacterium | reverse complement strand
TCCTTGCACTGAGCCTGGGAGTGTCACACGTTCCCTTTCCGCGCTTCAGCAGGGAATGGCAAACGTAGTAGGCATACTGCCCGCTCTTGGCCTCTTGTCCAATCAAGGCCTTGCCGCACTCGGCGCACTTCGCCAGTCCACTGAGAACGTATGGGCTGGCGGTCCTCTGCGGGTGCTGCTTGTCGGGGGCATTCGCCTGCATTACCTTGGCAACTCGGTCATACTCTTCCCTGGAAACTATTGCCGGGAAAGCATTCTCCACGCGGATGGGTGGGAGTTTGTCCTTGGCGGTCACGCCCCACACAAGAGTGCCGGTATACACCTCGTTGGTTAGAGTTCTGTAGATGGTGGTCTTGAGCCACTTCTTTCCCTTCGGGCTGGCAATCCCCTCCTGATTGAATATCTTCGCTATGTCCAGAGTGCTTTTGCCTCGACCGGCCAACAGGTACATCCGGCGAACTATCGCGTCTGCGGGCGGGTCAAGTGCGAGCTTGGGGCGCTTCTTGGGGCCATCGGCTACGTGTACCCTCTTGTAACCGTAGGGAGCGTGAGGCGTAACCCAAAACCCGCGAGAGGCTGCCTCTCGCGTCCCCCGCATGACCTCCTGGGCCAAATTTTCCGAGTAAAATTCGTCCACGCTCTCTATGATGGCCTCCATAAGCTTCCCGGTGGGAGAGTCATCTGCGTGCTCGGTGATGGATACTACGCGGATTCCCCGCCGACGAAGCATGGACTTGAAGGCGACAGCGTGTTCCCTTTTGCGGGTGAAGCGGCTGAACTTCCAGACCAAGATTTCATTGAAAGGTGCGTTGGGCCTGCCGGCTTCGTCCAGCATCTTGCGGAACTCGGGGCGGTCGGCGACGCGGCCGCTCTCAGCCTCGTCCACGTATTCGCGGGCAACAATGTAGCCGTTTTTGTCAGCGTAGTCCCGCAGGGCCCGCAGCTGGGCGGACACAGAAAGGTCCACGTCCTGGCGGTCGCTGGATACCCGAGCGTTGAGGGCCGCGGGTATCAGGTCAAGTCGTTCTGTCATTTTCTATCTCCTTCCTCGGATATGTCCTGCCCGCCGCGGCGCGAGCGCAGCCTTTCCAGACGTTGCTCACGCCGAAGCTCCCTATCTTCCATGTACAGGCGGAGGGCTTCGCGCACCAACTCGCTCATGTCGCGGCCCTCCTCTTCTTTCACCCGCTGAACCCGCTCGAACATCTCGGGAGGCAGGGAGAAGGTAATGGTTCTGGAAATTCGCCGTGGGGGCATGGTTTCTCTTTTAGCCTGTTGAAATAATAGTTTGTCTTACTATACATCATCGTACAGCTGGCTGATTGTGTCAAGAAGCAGCATTCACCCAACCGGCAGCCAACCGGGGTACGGCGACGGGGCTGAAGTGGTCCGGCCCTCGGCGCACGGCCGCCAACTGTGGCTCCAGCACTCTTCGGTGTTCCCAGGGCACTGCGACCACCGCCACCTTGGACAGCCGTCCTTTCCAGAGGACGGGCCTGGCGGCCACGGCGATGCCGTCTCCCTCGTCGTACTCCGGCCTGCCGCTGCGGGCCGCTCGCTCCGCCAGGGAGCCGGCGGACAGGGCCTTTCCCTTTCGGGGCGCCCCGCCCCTCCACCCGTTGAGCAGCCGGGACCGGGGCATACCCATGCCCGCCGTACGCCTCATCACCGTTACTCGCAGGTCTCCCAGCCTGGTAGGAATGGGCCAGTGGGCCGGATCGTCCTGACCCGTCCTCTCGTAAAGCGCCAGCATCAGGGGTTGGCCGAGCATCACCTCGGACATTCGAAGGGCAACGGCGGAGTAGGCGCAATGAAAGAGGTTCTGGAGGGCCACCGCGTCCAGCCCGCCGACCTGGGCGTAGGCGGCGAAGACCTCGCGGGGCATCAGCGTCGCCGCCGCGAACCTCTCCGCCTCCGGGCAGACGCTCCTGGTAGGCTGGCAGTCGTGGCACCTGTCCCACACCTGCTCGTGAATGATCTCGAAGGTCTCATGGAGCACCGTAAGCTTGCTGGTGCCTTCCCACTGGCCTTCCAGGTAGTGAATGGCGTAGGTGCCGTCGGGCTGGATGTAGTGGATGCCCCGCAGCCCGCCGGCCAGGGGCCTCTCCGACACGTCCCCGACGCCGGCGCATTCCAGCAATACGGTCAGGTCCTCCAGAGAGACACGGAGGGGGACCCGGAAGTAGTCCGTAAACTCCGCCGCCAACCCCTCCGGCTCCAGCCGTCTTATGGGGTGGTCGTCGGCGATGATCCGGTCGCAGAAGTTGTCAAGGGTCTTGGTCAAAATCACTCCAATAGCCGCTTCCCAGTGAAGCGCTCGTACATTTCGACAATGAACCGCTTGGCCTCCAGGGACAGAGGTCCGGAGGGCCGGGTGCCAACCCGGAACTTGGGGTCGGCCAGCACGTACTGGTAGGCCCGCTCCACCTCCTGGGGTTCGTCGTCCCGGAAAGTCACGTCTCCCGGGTCGTCGAGGTAACCGGCCCTCCTCAGGAGGTCCTGCACATCCACCCCATAGAGAGACGCCAGGCGTTTGAGCACGCTGGGGCCGGGTCGGCGGTCGCCCCTCTCTATTTGGGACAGGTAGGAATTGGAAATGCCAGTCATCCCACGCACGTCGCGGAGGCTGGTGTCTCCCCGGAGCCGCTTGAGCAGCGGCCCCAGCTCTTCATTCCGGTGGTCGTTGTGCTGCTCCATCACGTCACCCTTCGTACCACTATTGCAATCATATTATGTTTCCTGATTCCTGCGTGATTGTTGTCGAATTATTGTTCCATTCCTGCAAGCACTTGTCAATCAATGCCTAAAAAGGACAAAAGGGTCATTGTGCTTTTGATTGCACTGTTGGTACACTCTGTTGAAATAGACCGGGTGTTCTACTCGGGCATTATACCCAAAGGCGCGGCGGTGCGCCACCGGCGGCTGACACCGGATTTCCCGGCAAGACTTCCAGGAGAACCGAGAGTTTTGAGCAAAAGACAGGGACTCACCACGAGCCAGGAGTACCGGCGCATCGAGGGTCTGCGTATCCTGGCCCGCATTATCGCCCGTCATTACATGGCCCACCCGGAGCTGTACCCAGACCCCAAGGGCCCGGACGGCACGGGACCGTCGCTGAACAGACACGCTCACGGGGAAGGAGAGGTCAACGGAAGGGGCAGTGACCATGGCTCGTAAGCGCGCCACCGAAAGGGTGATTCTGAGAGCGGAGGCGGCCTGGGACCTGCTCCGCCAATTGAACATGTCCCAGAACGAGTTTGCCGACCGCTGCGACCTGACCTCAGGCTACATGTCCCAGCTCTTCAGCGGAGAACGCAGCCCGTCGGCGTCGGTCCGGCGCATTATCCAGAAAGTCCTGGGCGTGGAGGATTTCAACGCCCTCTTCATAGTGGTGAAAGTTGATGAGTAGTGAGCGCAAGCGACAGAGATTTACCTTCGTTCCGGGCGTCGCCCTGATGCCCGAGGAATTCGGCGCGCGCCTGGTCAGGCTGAAGGAGGCCTCGGGCCTGACCTGGGATGGATTTGCCACTGCTATCGGCGTGGACATCCGTCAGGTGCTGCGCTGGCGCAAGAAGGGCTGCGAACCCGCAGGCGGGGCCATGCTGGCCCTGGTGGACTTCGCCATCCAAGTGCCAGGGGGCTTGGCCATTATCACTGGCAGGGACGTGGTGGTCGTGTTGCGGGGCATGGAGTAGAGCCGTGGGACGACAGCGGTGGGTCTACAGGGTGGAGCAGTGTCACTTCCCCGAGGACTTTCACCAGAGACTGGTGCGGTTCAAAGAGGCCGCAGGATTTTCCTGGCGGGGTCTGGCGCGGGAACTGCGCATCGACATTCGGCTGATCAAGCGCTGGCGGAACGGCGTCAGACCCGATTCCGCCCACCTGGTCGCCCTGTTCGGGCTGGCCGCACGGCTGGGACTGCTTCATTTGCTGCTGCCGGAGGCGGGAGGGCAAGAAGGGGCTGAAGAATTGGGAGCGGCTGAAAGTGGAGTATGTGAATGAGCGAAAGGAAGCAGGAGGCTCGCTAACGAAGCTCTGTAAGGCTGATGAGAGGCCGGGTGGTATGACTTCACCTGGCCTTTTTCTTATTCCTGACTCCTCGGCTCTCTCTGGTGTCTTGGGAATGCTAATATAGATGAGAATTACTGACGGCGAAGCAGACGGGCGTCCAAGGAGGAATTGTCAATGGCGGCTCTGAGCTTTTGGGATAGGCACAGCATGGAAGACAAGGTTGTCCAAGTATTATCCGGCGTCACCTACCACGACCCCAATCATCACTTCGGGCATCCCTTCCTCACCGCGTATCAACCGGCAATCCTCATCAAAGAGCGATTTCCCGATACCTTCCTCAGCTTCGGGCATCCCATCGGAGGAAAGGGTTCCGGCGTGTCCTACAGTTTCACCAGCTACTTGGCAGGACAGTTGTCCGAGAAAATCAGGGATGGAACGATAACCCACGTCGAGGGTGGCTTCCTAGCCAATGAGAAACTAGAAGGGATTGAGTTCAACGATGCGGGCGACAGGGTTGTCTCGTCCTTGACCGAAACCCAATATGACCTGTCGATGTTCCGTTACGCCGAATGAACAGGGGACGGAGAAATGACCGACTGGTCAAGAGAGAATAATGAGCAGGCAAGAGAAACTCTCCGGCACAGTCTACTTGGAGTATGAGGAAGCCAGGCTGGGCCTGAAGCACATTTACGGCCTAGGCTGATAATGAGCAGACCCGTGCGGCGATAGAGGAACTGTCCTCCTTGGCAAGGGAGCGGCGTCCGGGAGATGTGACCAGAGAGACCGTATGGGTCGTCTGCCTGGTTCTGGATATGGCTGCTCAGCAGACGCACGACAACAACCTTTAGTCTAAGCTGAAGAAAATGGCTGACTGCATTCGAGCTAGGACAAGTAGTTGAGTGGCAAGTGCAGAGATGAAAAGCCCGGACGGAATGCTCCGTCCGGGCTTTCTGCGTTCATTACTCCGTCGCCGACCCGTCACCGCCGTACCACGCCCTGGCGATCGTGCCTTGCCGCCCGGCGGTTCAGAGCACGGTCAAGGACATCGAATGCTCCGGCCAGGCCACCGGAGTCGGTGGCGGGCGGTGCCTCTCGCCAGAGGAGGGCGTGAGCCACCAGGCCGGCCGTCTGGAGTAGGCAGTCGCCGTCGGGGTCCCGGAAGGCCGGGCTGCCGATGACTCTCTCTATGGGGAGGTTGCGGGTATACCAGCCGTCATCGCAGGCACCGTGGCGCATGGGCACCGGGTTGTAGTTTCTGAGCCGCTGGTAGAGGCTGGAGAGCATCTCCTCAGGCTCCTGGCCGAAGATGACAAAGGCGTGGCCGCCCGCCTGGGCTTCGGTGGCGTTGATCCGGTTGAAGAGCCGGTCCAGGCCGACCTGCCGGTAGGCCGGTATGTCGTTCTTGTCCAAGCAGACGTTGGTCACGGCGACACCGCCGGATTCTACGGCAAAGTCTTCTATGAGGCGTAGCCCCCCGGCAATCACCTCAATTCCCTGGCGGGGCTCGGGTTGCCGGTGGCAACCGCAGGCGCAGGACTCCTGGACGGAAACAAGCTCGCAGGGGTGCAGTCCAAGCTCGGCGGGGATAGCGTAGCGGGATTCCAGTTGCCGACGCCATTCCTGTACCCGGCTGTTGAACCGATTCCAGGCCCGGGCGTCCACTCCTAGGGCGGAGCGTACGTGATGCCGGAGGCCCTCGGCCTCCATCGTGTAGTAGATTTTCATGTAGTTCATTCCCTCTCGTCAGGTTGGTTTCGGACGGGTCAAAAGGCAGATTCGGGGTGAAAGGAACCTGGCCTCAGCCATGCCGCGCCCAGCGGTCCCAGCCTTTCCAGAGCGGCCCGGTGGGACACCCACAGGGGCACCCTCACCCCGGTCTTCCGCATCTCCCGGGCTGCCACCCTCAGAAAATGGCTGGCGGCCAGGTCGTCGTCAAAGACCACCAGGACCCGGGGAATCACGCCGTGGTCATCCAGCGGGTGGCTGCCGGAGTAGTAGCGAAGGTAGGGGGCGATGCGGCCCGCCATGGTGACGGGGCGCACGGCCCTTCGCTCCCACTCCAGGAAGAAGGGTTGTTCCGTTCCGTCGCGTTGCAGCACGCCGAAGGCGTCGGGGCGCACCGAGTGCAGCCTGCCGTCGCGGCGGAAGAACCTGGTCGCCCGCCGGGGCGGGTCGAGTTGCGGAAGTTCGCAGCCACAGGAACGTGATTGCTCGGACAGCGCGCCCAGGAACCAGTGGACGGACTGGGTGTGGTCCAGGTGGCGCAGTAACTGGCGGCTGCGGGAGCCGTGGACGTTGCGCCATTCCAGGGGAGCACCGGCGTTTACCGGGGCGGCGCTCCACCGCTGGCGGGAAGCGCCCAAGGCGGAGCGGTCCCGGCGGGCCAGGACGGCCAGCCCCCGCTCCGACAGGGCCAGTAATTGCGTCCCCTGCGCCTTCACCGGCGCTACCAGGCCCAGGGACTTCAGCCGCGCCGACACCTGGCTGACCCTGGTGGGGTTCACCCTGAGGAATTGCTCCAGGTGGGGCGTGGTCAGCCAGGGCCAATCATGGAGCAGGTCCAAGACCCGTTTCTCTGTACGCTTGAGCAGGACGGGCAGCAGGTGTGGTGGGACGCTCTCATCATCCGCCAGGTCCAGCCGCAGGTAGGCCGGTACGGCTTCCCGCCGGACCGGACCCGTTTCGGGCAGCGCTCCTCCGGTGGGCACGTACTCCAGCACCTCCGCCAGGTTCATCGGCACCTGACTGGCGGGAGTTTGCCATATCCGCGCCTCGCTTTCGGCGCGGGCGGCGTCGCCCTCCTGGGCCAGGAAACCCAGCAGAGGCAGGCTGTCCAGCATCCGGCTCACCTGGCGCAGCCGCACTTGACCCGGGGCCAGCAGCAGCACCGCGTCGGGGCGGGTTTCCTGGGAAAGCCTCCAGAGCCGCTTGGCGAAGGCGGTGCGGTCGGCGGCGTTGCCCATTCGCACCACTGCCAGAGTCCGTCCGCCGGGCAAGATGATTCCGGCGTCAACCGCACCGGACCGGTACCACCGGAACTCCAGGCCGCGTTGGGCATGGGGAAAGGTGGCGGCGGTACGGTATATTACGGCCAGGGCGTCCAGCCGTTCCAGCAGCGCCCGCCGCCAGCGGGCCGAGACGGGACGGGTGGCCAGCAGTTCCTCCGGCGTGACTCGCTCCAGATCCGCCAGGCGTTCCAGCCCGGTGGTGGTCAGGCAGTATCGGCGGGTGGGGGAGTTCAACTCCGAAGCGTGGGGGATGGCCTGGACCATCCCCCGCTACGCCAGCCGTTCCATGCTCCCGTAGACGGCGCTGCGGGACCGGCGGCAGAGGGCGACCAGCTCCAGCCGGTCCAGGAAGGGCATTTCCGCCAGGCGGCGGAGAATATCCAGCTCGCAACCTGCCGGTATCATCACTCCACCTCCCCTTCATCATCCTGCATGGCCGCCAGCAGCCGGCGGTACTCCCGGACCTCTTCGGACTCCCCGCGGTCGCCGTCGGGCGGCGGCGCCTCGTTCTGCCACGGGGCCTGGGTCCCGGCTTCCTGCCCCCGCTCCGCCAGCAGCCGGCGGTACTCGCCCACCTGCCGCCGACCCTCGGCGTCGCCGGCGTCGTTGGGCCGCAGGTAGGCCCAGGCGCCGGCGCGGATGTGAGCGGCTACGGCCGGGTCCCCGGGCTCGGGCTTCAGCACCGACATGGAGAAGGCGGGCATCCTCTCCACGCCCACGGTGGCCCGCACGTAGCAGTGGTGCACGTCCAGGGACACGATGTCCTCCTCGGACACCCGGTCCCGGCCCAGTTCCCACACCATCTGGCGGGCGTCGTTGCCCGCCACCTGGAACACCGCCAGACAGCCCAAGTTGGCCAGGATGGTGTCGCGCATGGTGCGGGACAGGTCCTCCAGCTTGGCCAGGCTCTGGGTGGCGAGAATGAAGCTGGCCCCGTACTTGCCCAGCTCGCTGAGCATGGCCTCGTAATCGACGCCCGGCATGGACTGCATCTCGTCCACCACCACCAGCGCCCCCCGCCGCTGGGCCAAGGGCAGGCTTTCCTGCTCCCTTATCACCGAGTCCACCAGGTTGAGCAAGGACGCCCCCACTAGGGCGGACACGTCCCGGCCCACGCTGCCCTGGGCGGTGGAAACGAAGAGGATGCCGCCGTCCAGGATGGTCTGGCGGATGTTGATGGTGGAGCGGGACTGGCCCAGGATGGCTCGGGCCTTCTTGGAGGAGGCGTAGTAGGCCAGTCGGGTCTGCACCGGGGCGATGGCCTCGCCGCGGCGCTCCCGGTTCCAGCTAAGGAAGTCCCGGGCCCAGAAACGCAGCAGGTAGGGGTCGTTGACTTTGGCCAGCACCTCCCGCCGGAACTTCGGATCGGCCACCAGGGCCAGCCCGTCCAGGATGGTGTATTGCTTTTCGGCCTCCACCTGCTCGTTGGCCTCGTGGAGGCTCTTGACGGCGTGCTCCAGGATGGACTGCATCCGGGG
>JAPPJA010000514.1 GCA_028874675.1 Chloroflexota bacterium | reverse complement strand
CTCTTCGTCGAATAACTTCAGGACTTGTTCTACTCCCTCCCCTATCCCACGCACCCGAAGCCAGGTCTCACAGTCAATACCGCCGTAATTGCACTTTTCGCAATTGCGCCTCTCGTAGGGCCAGCCCACTAACCGAGGGTCGCAGTGAACAATGCGGATGTATCCTCGGCGGCGCAGACAGGCGTTGCAGGTGATATAACGGGCCGGCGCATTGGAGAATAGTTTGACGGGGTCCTGGCTGGGTGACCAGTCGCAGTCCAGCCAATGCGACTTTGGGGCAAAGTCCCAACGCTTGTCGGCGTACTGCCTGTAAAGTTCTTCTTCCCATTTGTTCATGCTACCGCTCCGTGGCAGGTCTCGCACAATCCGTCTTGGTAAAGTGTCTCGGGGAAGGACACAGCTCGCTTACAACGCTCGCACTGGTAGACCTTCCCCTCCCCCTTGTCGTTTTGATATTGATATTCGGTCGGCGTCTCCATCATCGCCCTTGCCAATTCTTCCATCGTGGCGTCAATCCTGGGCGGTAGAGATCGGCCAGGGCGCCCCCGCCCTGGCCCGTTCTTCTTACGTGGCATACCGACGCTCCCTGGTGGTAATATCCGGGTATGGACTTCTGGATGTTGACGGCAGCAGTAGCGACAGTTGGGCTGATCCTGGCCTCGGTATGCAACGAGGATCCGACCCGAATCTGGAAGGCGAATTGTACCGGAAACCTGGCCTCCCTCCCGAGCCGATACCTGGGGCCGGCCTGCCTGACACCCGATTGTAGCCGGTATAGCCGTAACAATCGTAAGGCTTTTGTTGGGTTTGGGCCATATGTTCAACTCGGCAGGTCACGACCTGCCCTCTAGTAACGGACTCCATACCTCGTCATAGCATACTATCCACTTCGAGCACGAATTCCTCGAAGCCCTTCACCATTCGATATCCGATGCGTGGCTCGGTAAGAATATAGGTTGAGCTGTCGGCGTTTTCCCCCAGTTTGCGCCGGAGTCTTTTGACCACATCACGGAGCAACCGGTGGTCTCCTTTTCTTTCCGGCCCCCAAACTGCCTGGAGTAATTGGTCGTGGCTTAGCACTCTTCCGGCATTGACCGAGAGCTCATAGAGCAAACGATACTCGGTGGGTGTTAGTGGTACGTTTTCGCCAGCCAGGGTCACTCTTCGAAATGCGTAGTCAATAAGAAGATCTCCAGCCAGGAAAGGGTCGGGAGATAGACGTTCTTCAAGACTTGTACGTTTGCGCAGGGCTGCCCTGATTCTTGCGGCAAGTTCTGTTGGCGAGAAGGGCTTCACTACGTAGTCAGAGGCCCCGAGGTCGAAGGCTCTAGCCACAACATCTTCCTGACCGTAAGCCGATATGAAGATCACCGGTATGTCCCGCCATTCCAGGATTTCCTTCATAAGCTCGATGCCGTCGACCCCGGGAAACATCAGGTCGAGCAATATCAGGTCCGGTTTCCCTTCTTCCACGAGGCTCATGACATTTGCGGGGCTGCCGGTAAGGAAGGGCTCGTAGCCGGCGTTGACCAGAGTGTCGCGAATATACCTGAGGGCCTGTGGATCGTCGTCCACCGCCAGAACGCGCAGCTTATCCGCCGTCCGATGTTGGGGTTGGGCAGACGAGACCGAAGGCCGAGGACCCGCTGACCAGTCTTCTCGATCAAGAACTGGAAGAGTGAAGGTAAATCGCGCCCCAGTTCCCAATCCGTCGCTTTCAGCCCAGATGCGCCCCCCGTGGGCCTCGATGATCCCTCTGCAAATCGCCAGGCCAAGTCCTGATCCGTCAATCATTCCCCGACCTTCCGCGCTACCGAATCGAGGAAACCTCCGGAACAGGTGCGGAACCAGCTCTACCGGAATACCCCTGCCCTGATCAACGACGGAGACTGCAACGAAGATACCATCGCTTGAGGCCTCGATTGTAATGGGTGCTGCTTCCGGAGAGTACCTTGACGCATTTGACAGGAGGTTGCTCAACACCTGGATGACTCTTGCTCTGTCAGCCACAACGGGGGGGATGTTGGGGGGAATCTCCATGGTGAGGTTGTAACGTGCTCCACTGTTAAGCAACCTGTTCTTGGCCTCATCGATCATGTCAGAAATGTTCGCTGGACCGGGTTCGATTGAAAGGGTTCCCGATTCGACACGAGCTACATCCAGCAGGTCGCCAATCAGCCTCTGCAGGTGGTCGACCTGCTGGTCCATGATCCGGAGAAATTGAGCAACCACGGCGGGGTCCATCTCCGGTGGTGAATTCAGCAGCGTCGTAGTAGAGCCCTTTATGGTGGCGAGGGGAGTCCGAAGTTCGTGACTTACCATCCCCAGGAACTCTGCCCGCATCCGTTCCAGTTCCTGAAGGGATGTCAAGTCCTGTAGGGTCACGACGAGAGATACAACCTCGCCGTTGTCCGCCCGGATTGGCGTTGCATTGAGCAGAGTGGTAACGCTGCGTCCGTCAGGTACTTTAAAGACTATCTCTTCCGCTCGTATGGTCTCGCCAATGCTCAGCAGCTCCACCATGGAAAACTCTTTAAGGGATACCTGCCGGCCGTCCCCCCGTATAAAAGTCAGCACGTCCAATATCTGCTCTGCTGGCTGGTCTGGCTCCCGAAGGCTCTCGACGATCCGCGCTGCCTCTCGGTTGATAGAGACTGGCATCCCCGTTTCCGCGTCGAAGATGACCACACCCACCGGGGAAGTGTCTATCAGGGATTCCAAGTCCTTCCTGGCCCGTTGCTCGTCCCGGTACCTGCGGGCATTGGAGATGATCATTCCTGCCTGCGAAGCAAACATTAGTAGGGTTTCTTCGTCAGAACTGGTGAACTCCTCGCCACCATCTTTGTCAGCCAGGTATAAATTACCGACGCGGTCCCCGAGGTTGAATACGGGGGAGGCCAGGAATGAAACCCTCTGCCCGACTGGTAAAGGTACGCTAAACTCCGCCAGCCCTAGAGACCGTGCGTGCCCCAGCAGGTCAGGAATCCTCAGGGGCTCGGACAATTTGCTCAGGTATTCGAACAGTCCCCAGCGGTCTGGTAGCGACCAGACTCGGTCTGCTTCCTCGGAGGTCATTCCCGAAGAAAGAAAGTCCAGCACCTGACCCGTCTCATTCAGTAGGGTCATTACCCCGTAGCGCGCCCTGGTCAGCGACCTGGCGGAGTCGAGCACTCCCTGCAAGACCGTTTCGAAGTCCAGACTCTCACTAATCCGAAGGCTGGCCTCGCTCAGCCGGGACAACTTCTCCCGGAGTTCCATAATCTCTATGTCTCGCTCATTGCTCTGTCGCATTGCACTTCTCCAGTTGGTCGGACTGGGGCACCGGATGCCGGTACTGTCCAGCCACTTTGTTACGAAACGCCCGTTTTGCCTCAGGGAGCCTGAAATGTTCCAGTAATTCACTCAATATTGCCATACATATCGAAGGAAATAATACACATTTCACATGTTGTTGCAAATAAACTAGAAACAGCCTTGACCTAACCAGGGCCAAGAACATGGCGGGACTTTCTCTTAAAACGCTAACGGTCCCTGGCCGTTGGAAAAGACAGTTCCTTCCCTAGTTCATCCCCTAAGGGGTTCCTTTCCCTACGGAATGTCGGCGGCATCTGCCGACGATATCGCTCCTTGATCCAACGTCTGCCGGGACCGTCGGCCCTAAGGTTCAGGGCAACTGGAACTGCCAAGTGTGACCCAACTAGGGGCGACTGCCTTTGGTAGTTGCCTTCAGTGTATGCAAGACCAGAAACTGTTCGCTGCCCGCCGATCATTGGATGAGACCCCAAGTCTATGATTTTGCCAGCTAGCATGACCTTCGCGCTATTGGTCTAGTGCTGTCAGGCCAGGATATGGGGTTCCAGCAGAGATTTTGGCGTCGGGCGGAGCGAAGAAAAGCGTGATTTGCGGCTAGGGGGCATCCTCTTTGTGACCTATGGCCTGCCTAGGTTGCCCCCTGAACCCGCACGGAGGTGATGTGTGGAGAAATGCGAACACTATTGGATAATTCCCAACAGTGCCGTCGGAAGGTGCCAAGGCATGTGCTGTAAATGCCATACCCGTAAGGAATTCCTGAATGCAATGCCTGAAAACGACACCCGTGAGAGCCCGGTTCTTCAGACGGTGCGGATAGTAACCAAGGACTATCTCATTGCCGAAACCGCCGATGAATAGACAGGTTGTCATTACCGGCGGCAACGGTTGGAGCCGCGACAGGGCGTACCATACAAATGTTGACTGCAGGTACTTGGTTCGAGTCAAGAAGGCCGGCAGGTATTTCGCCAGGGTAACTCTGTGGGAAGCCAACCGCATGGGAAGGGACAGAGAGTGCCTTGAATGCCAGGGTCGTGAAGAATAGGGGGCCGGGAATGTACGAGATAGCGTGGCTGCAGCTTCTCGCGTATGTCCTGATTATATGTGGATTCCTCCTGATGTTCATATTCAGGCGGGATCTGCTTTTGAACGCTCACACGCCTACAACCGGAAAAACCCTGGGATACGTTGGCGCTCTTCTCTTGCTGGCGGGGCTTCTGACCGAGCTTGTCATTTACCTATACAACGTCTCAAACCTTGCTGGCTGATATCCATACTCGAGCTAGCCATGCAGTACGAGGTTACAGTCATTGGGGGCTGCCTGAAGTTCCGGCATGACGTTGTGCCCGAGGTCTTGTTGATCTACGAAGTCAGGGCACTTGGCAATTAAAGTGAACATTACCGGAGGGTTGCGCCTTTTGGTTTCCTGCGGGGCTGGCGGAGAGGAGAGTTGTCTTCCTGTCCGGTGTAGCCTTCCGAGGCTTCGTCAGCACTAACAGAAAAAACGGCGGTGGCAACGTCTTCAGCTAGCTGCCTGTGAATGGACTGGCCCTCATGCGTCAGTGGATGTCTTAGGTGTTGGCGACCTCGAGTTGGCAAGGAGTCGCCCGGGGCTATAGACGACTCTCACAGGTGCCTCCACAGGTTCTATACCGTCTGACAATCAAGAGACTCCCATCCAGCGGCCGCTGGATGATTGACAGTGGCATGAGCAAGGATAAATTCTTCGAGATGCTCAGGCCGGTCCGTTGCGAGGCCTACGCCGTTTCATTGGACCATACCATATTCCAGTGGCATGCCGCCGCAGAATTATTGCTGGTTTATTCGGTATCGCAGGCTGTGGAACGTCAATGTTGGGGCCTTTTGTCGCCCCGTATTTGGGGCGGTCCAGGCCCCCACCCTTCCCTGAATGTCCTTGTCCGCGCTATCTGAAGGCCGGATTGTTGCCTCCACATTCTGGACCCGCACCTGGCGGTGGTGACTTGGCGGTACTGCCAATTTCTCTCTACCGAACCCGGGTCTGCTCAGAAAAATGCACAGACCCAACTGCTCCGGCGACAGAGCAACCAGGGAATGGACCCGCATGGACGATAAAAGGTCCACAGACTGTCCATCATGTTTGGTCAGGGGGGCTTGGCTCCCGTTACCTTGGGCTACAGGCAGGATGATAGGGGTTGGTGGCCAGCGGTAGAGTAAGGAAGATAGCTGGAAGCCTGTAGCGAGCTACAGTGTATTCACTCCAGCGTAGGAGGACAAGAGGTCTACTAGATAGCTTTAACGAATACCATATTGCTGAAAACTTGCTCAAAGAGACAGGGTAAGGATTAGACAAGTGTGTGCTATGTTTGACTCACGGCTCTGCCGGCACTTGCCGTATCAAAAGGGTCATACCGTGTAGATGTGTGGAGGGGATGTGGGAATGAAACTATTGGCCTGCGCCAGGGACACGATGGGCCTCAAAATGCTCCTGTTGCTGTTCTTGATTTGCGCGTTATCTGCTTTTCCCATTTCCACCCACGCCCAATCAGGCGCTCCCCCATTATTTCCGTCTGCCACGGCAGTCCGGTTCCTCGAGGAAAACTTGGCTCCGTTCCATCCGGTGGGAACCCCAATAGTTGCCACGGACCCGGACCCCCACGATACGCCTACCTATTCTCTGACCGGGAGGGACGTGGAGTTCTTCAGGATCGCGAAGACGTCGGGCCAACTGGAGGCAGCCCGACCAATGGACTACGAAACCCGGTCTAGCTACTCTGTGACAGTCCGGGCCACCGACTCAGGGGGGCTTTACGACACCATCCCCGTCAGCATAGAAGTAACAAACGTTGACGAGATAGGGGAAATAGTCATTTCCCAAGAGGCATTTGATGAGGGGACCGAGCTTAACGCAGTCCTGATGGATCCTGATGGCAGCATTGCCGATGTCTCATGGCATTGGTCCGTCTCCATCGACAGGACTGCCTGGAAGAATATTCCGGGAGCAGGAGCCTCCACCTACTCGCCTTTACCTGAAGATTTGCGACGGTTTCTTAGGGTGCAGGCCAGATACACGGACGGTCACGGTCCGGGCAAGGTTGCCTCGACGCTTTTCGCTACGGACTTGTGGTCTCCAGTGGCCAACCATTCGCCGGAGTTTCCATTTGCCGAGTCTGGCGTACGCAGCGTTGGCTCAAATGCATCCGCAGGACAGCAAGTGGGCCAACCAGTCCTGGCCAGCGACTTGGACAGGGACCTACTCACCTACTGGCTCACGGGGGATGCTTCCCAGTTCTTCGCGATCGGAGCCCACACTGGTCAATTGACAACTAAGAGCTCATTGAATCCCGAAATTGAAAGCAGATATTTCGGGGTCGTGCATGTCTTGGACGGCAGAGGAGGCAGCGCCTACAAATCAGTGCGTATCGACGTGGGAGAATTTCCGGTTCCGGCTGTTCTCCCCTCTGCTGCGGTTTCCCCTATATTGGTTCCAGGGGACACCGCTCCTACTCCGGCAGCCCAATCTGAAACGGATTCGAGCGCCAACCCGGCCGCAGCTTCCGCTCCCCCCCAAAGTGGCTCGCACCAGGTTCCGGCAGAAGCCTCGGGACCGGCGGGATTGGACCTACTCGCTGAGGCAGTCCCTTCGTCGGCTCAGTTCATGCGGGGCGATGCCGCTCCAACGCTGGCTTCCTCCACACGAGGGAAACTCCAGCCTGAGGTGGAAAAAGAAACGGCTGGAGAAGCTGATCAAGAGCCAATGGCTGTTCTAGCGGCTATAGGGCCTTCTCCGCCCTTATCTCCAGGGGAAGGTGTGGACGTAAAGCCCGTTGGACCAGGAGACGAAAATGGTACAGCGTCGAGCGCCGAAACGAATGGTTTTATGTCATTATTCGCCTGGCTTGCTTTGCTATTCGCGGGACTGGCGTTACTGGCGGGAATCGTGGCGCTCTGCTCGAGAAGGAAACGCGGCAAAAAAACTGATATCTCGCTGCCTCCCCCGTCTATGGGACCGGAACGCCGCATCGGTCCTTTGCCGGTTCTGGTGTCCCTGGCGGGCGAGAACGATACGGCCAACGTGGGGAGTGGCTAAGCCCGAATTCACCGAAGGTTCAAAACGGCACTGCTCAGACGAAGGACAAGGAGTCGGTGTGGGGGCCTGCGCGGTGGTGGTGCGGCTGCCAGTGGACCATGGAGAGTGTGGTGGCCGCGCTATTGTTGTAGTTGGCGAAGTGGGCCAGCTGGGAGCCGGGCGTCGGCTCTACCCGGCGGGCGATGAGCCGCACCGGGGCCTCGCCGGGATCGCGCTTGAAGGGGGTATTGGTGACTTCAGCCACGTCGGCAGCGCCCTCCATCAAGTAGGGTATGGCCGTTCGGTGTTCCTCGGGTATGGCCTCGATGAGGTTGCGCGGGCTCCGGTGCGGGTGTACGGTGACGGAGAAGCGGACCTTCATCTTGCGGCAGACGGCGATGATGGAACGGGTGTAGAAGCCGCTGCCGGTCCCCACCGTGAGGGGCCCAGTGGCTCCGACATAGCGCGCCCGGCTCGGGGTCTCGCGCGGGAAGTGGGCGGCTCCCCGGGCGGTGTTGGACCGGCCCTCCTGCAGTCGCGCCATCAGTCAGCCACAGACGGGCCGATGCCGGCGGCCACGGCCAGCAGTGGGTGATGGCTCCGCGCGCCGGTAGGCCGTGTCGCCGGGCGCCCTCCTTGGCCAAACCGTAGGTCTCGTAGATGGTCGAGTCCGGGTCGATGGTCAGGATCGATTCCCCGGGTCCAGCGCCGGCAACTCAGGCCCGGGCCAGCAACTCCCGGCTTACCCGGTCCTGCTGCTTGTCGTCAGTGTTGGACTGGCCCTGCGCATCTCCCAGGTCAACATGGCGGTCCGCCAGTTCGCCCAGATACAGATTATGGGCCAGAGTGAACGGCAGGATCAGCCAAGCATTGGTCACCGGACGGTGTTCGTCGAAGACGACCCGGATGCCGCCGGAGTGCTTGCGTGGTAGCATCCGAAAGGAGCTCCTTTACCGGGGTCGGCTCTCTCAGCAAAAACCTATCTCAGATTCAGAGGAGCACCCTTTCACCCCTTCAGCAGACCCCCAACCTCCAGCTACTTGGGTGGATTCGGGCTTAACAAAGGGTTGAAAGCCTGCCTCAATTTGCCATTTTCCAGAGGTATTGAACCAGGGCGAACGCATTTTACCTTAAGATTGCGGAGGGAAGGT
>JAPPJA010000044.1 GCA_028874675.1 Chloroflexota bacterium | reverse complement strand
CCTCAATACTGCGGAACCGGCGCATTTCGTGGCCGGCGGCATCGCCCTGGGCCTGATCCTGTTTGGCGGGCTGCTTATCTGGGGGCGCCACCGTTTCTCCCAGCCCGTGATTGTGACGGGGCTGGCGCTGATCGCGGTGGTGTACCTCCTGGGGGCGGCCCAGGTGGCCATCCTCGGCGCGGCCGGTTGACGGTCGGTTAAACGCTCCCGGGCTCTGGCGTTCACAAATGCCGACCTCTTAAAGGGCGCCAATTTCCGGCGCCAGGCAGGGCAGGCTGATGGAATTGATACTGGTCAGGCACGGCGAGACCGATGCCAACCGCCAGGGCAAACTGATGGGCAGCTTCGGCGGCCCCTCCCTGAACCCTACGGGCAGGGCCCAGGCCGACGACATCGCCGCCGCGCTGAAGGCCGAACCCGTCGCCCACATTTACACCAGTCCGGCGCATCGAGCCAGGGAGACGGCCGAAATTGTTTCCCGGGCCATTGGCGTTCCCTTTTCCGAGTTAAACGACTTCAGCGAGATTGATGTGGGGCGAATGGTGGGGCTGACCAGCGCGGAATTGCGTCAGCAGTTCCCGGTCCACTACCTGGAATGGGAGCAGGACCCCGCGACCGCCAGGCACCCCGGCGGCGAAACGATGCTGGAGCTGCAGGAAAGGACGTGGGGCGCGGCGCAGGCCCTGGCAGGGAAATACGGTGACCGGACCGTGGTCGTGGTGAGCCACCTGTTTGCCATTCTGACGGTTGTGACCCGCGTCCTGGAAATGCCCCTGCGAGGCTTCCGCCGCATCCGGCTGGAACCGGGCGCGATGGTCCGCATTGAACCGGGCCCAGACAAGTCCGAGGTTTTGTCTGCCAACGAGACCTGGCACCTCCGCACCCGCGGCCAGGATGCCTGGGCCTCGGCCAGTGGTCCCGATAAACCCTGTTGACGTTCCCCCCAAGTCTGCCATAGACTTGGCCCCACCAAAACGGCCTGCCCGGGGGTGCCATGACCATTCTGTCCAACCCCGCCGAGTTTGTTTCCTCAGTCAAACGCCCCGCCGACATTGACGCCTTCTGGGAAGACGTCATGGCCCAGACTGCCCGCATACCCCTGCAGCTCGATGTGACCCACGACCCCCTCCGGTCCTCGCCCCAGGTGGACGTTTACCAGGTCCACTACACCAGCCTGGACCATGTGCGTATCGCAGGCTGGTACGCCCGCCCCGCCAACCATGCGGGCCAGCTTCCGGGCCTGCTCGTCGTCCCGGGCTACTCGATGGAGCCGCTGATACCCAAGAACTGGGCGGCTCGGGGATATGCCGCCTTCAGCGTGGCGCCCCGGGGCAAGCTGCGCAGCAACGGCCAGTTCAACCCCGGCTACCCAGGCCTGCTGACTCACGGCATTGTGGACCGCAACACCTACACCTATCGCGGGTTCTACATGGACTCCTGCCGGGGCGTGGACTTTCTGCTCTCCCGGGACGAGGTGGATGCAGACCGCCTGGGTGTCACCGGTCACAGCCAGGGCGGCGGCCTTTCCGTGGTTGTGGCCGCCCTCCGACCTGAAATCAAGGTGGCCACATCCGGCGCTCCCTTCCTCTGCGGCTTCATGGACGCTATTGACCTCACCGACGGCTATCCCTACCAGGAAATTGCCGACTACCTGCGCCTGCACCCCGACAGCCGCCAGCAGGTCACCGACACGGTGGCCTACTTTGACGGCATCAGCCTGGCGCCCCGTATCACCTGCCCCATAATCGTCAATATCGGCCTGCAGGACAGCACCTGCCCCCCCGAAACCGGGTATGCCCTCTTCCGCGCCATTGGCAGCGAGGACAAGCAGCTTTACGACTACGACGGCTACGGCCACGACGCCAACAACGCCGTCCACACCGGCATCATCGAAGCCTTCCTGGCTCAGCATCTGGAACCCTGAGGGACAGGCCGCCATGAGCACTCCATCCGACACCAAACCCCTGGACTTCGCCGCCTATTGGCAGGATACCCTGTCCCAGCTGGCGAGACTGCCGGCCGCTCCGGAGGTGGAGGAGATTCCCCTGCGCTCCACCGACTTTGCCACCGCCTACGGGGTGCAGCTGACCTCCATCGGCCCATACCGTATTTTCGGGTACCTCAGCATCCCCACCGGAGAAGGGCCCTTCCCGGCCCGCTACTTCCTTCCGCGCTACGGAAGCGTTGCCGACCTGGTTCCCCAGGGCACTTCCAATGGGCAGCGCCAGCGGTACGTCACCTTTGCCATTTGCGCCCGCGGCCAGCGCCGCTCCGACCGGCCCTACTCCGCAGGTTTCCCCGGCCAGCTCACCGACGGCATTGACGACCCCTACGGCTACATATACCGGGGCATCGTCGCCGACTGCTGCCGCGGCCTGGAGTTCCTGGTGTCCCGGCCCGAGGTTAACCCCCAGCGCGTGGCCGCCATCGGCACCGACATGGCCCTCGACACCGCTGCCCTGTGCCCCCGCGTCACCCACTTGGTTTACACCCCGGTTATCTTCTTCCAGACCCTGGAGCGGGCCGCCGCAACCCAGGCTTACCCCCTGGAAGAACTCAACGACTACCTGCGCCAACGCCCCGAGCAGCGGGACCAGGTTGCCCAAACTCTCGCCTACTACGACGCGAGCCACTTCGCCCCTATGGTGGGGGCCAGAACCCTGCTGATGGCCGAGGCCGGCGCCAGTCCCCTGGGACCCGCGGCCATGGAAACCGTTGCTGGGTCGATCCGCAGCAGTACCGACGTTCACGAGTCGGAAAATTCGGGATACCGCGATGGCGCCTACAGCGAACTCTGGCTGTCTCGGGAACTGGGAGTCCCGGAAGCCAGCCTGCCGCCCCACTGGCGATAGTACGACCGGTCGAGAAAACCACCTGACCTCGCCCGCTGCCCGGAGCTCCTCGACCATTTGCCTGGCGGCGGCGGGCCCCATCACCTCAAGGAGCTGTTTCATGCCCCGCCTCTCCCTCCCCGGCGTTGACCTGTGGTACGAAGATACGGGCGGCCCGGGAACACCGGTTGTTCTTCTTCACGCTGCCTCCGGAACCACGGAATGCTGGGTTCACCAGTTGCCCGCTTTCATGGCGGCCGGGTACCGGTGCATAGCCTACGACCGCAGGACCTGGGGGCGCTCCCGCCCCACCGACTCTGGCCCTCAGCCAGGTTTCGCCGGCGATGACCTCCACGCCCTGCTGGACGCCCTGGGCCTGGACCGGGTCCACCTGGTGGGGACCGCCGCTGGGGCAATCCCCGCCCTGGACTACACGCTAAGTCACCCGGAACGGGTAATCAGCCTCGTAGCGGCCAACACCATCGGCGGAGTCCAGGAAGGGGACTACCTGGCGCTGCAACACGGTCTGCGCCCATCCCAGATTCAGGATCTGCCGGTGGAACTCCGGGAACTGGGCCCCTCATACCGGGGCAAAAACCCGGAAGGCGCGGCCCGCTGGCTGGAAATCGACCGGTCCAGCCGGCCCTACGGCCCCATCCCGACCCAACCCCTCAGGGACCCCATAACCTACCGGAGGCTGGCTGGCATGCAGGCGCCGGTGATGGTATTGTCTGGCGAGGCGGACCTGCTTTCCCCGCCCGCGCTCATGCGCCTGCTGGCGGACCATATTCCTGGCAGCCGGTTTGTTTCCCTGCCCGATGCCGGGCACGCGGGCTTCTGGGAGCGTCCCCACGTATGGAACGGCCTGGTCCTGGAGTTTCTCGCCCAACATTCATAGCTGGCCGCCCCTACGGACGCAGTCAGCCTGGACGAATGTCTCTCATGCCCAGCCAGCCGTCAGGCTGACGACAACTACCAACCAGGCAACCCCATTCGTCTGTGTATGTTCGTGTCCACTTGCTGACAAAACGGGAGGATAGATTGAAATGCCTCGAATCACTGTAAACATTGGTGAGGAATCGGGACGGAGCGCCACAGGCGCGACCTGGAGGTATGCCGTCGGCTACGTGCCCGGCGAGGAGAACGGCGGGCTGATATTCGAGCGTGGCGACCCTAGTCCTGCCCGCCTCGCCGACTATGACGACTCCGGCTGGGAGGAAATTACCGACCTCCCCCAGCGCAATTCCGGCGGTTTCACCTTCTGCTGGTACCGGACCAGGATCACCATACCGGAAACCGTGGACGGCAACCCCACCACCGGAATGCGGGTGCAGTTTGAGACCTGTGTGGACGACTATGGGGAGATCTGGATTGACGGGCAGTGCAACCGGGACCGGGGCACCGTGCAGGGCTTCAACACCCCCCAGCGGGTACTGGTTTCCCAGTCCGTAACGCCGGGCGACCAGCACACCATAGCCGTCCTGGCAATCAACGGCCCCCTGGCCGAGCCCTTCGGCACCGTCTTCGTGCGCTATGCCAACCTGGGCTTCGAGTGGTAGGGACCGCCAGCGGGCGGGCCTTCCCCCAGGGTAATCGTGTCTTAAACAAAGGCTGTTACTTTAGACAGTGGTCATGTCGCCCTGAGCCTGCCGAAGGGCCTGAAAGACTTGTCCTCAGCCCGGATTCGGGTCGGATAGCACGATTGTATTGATGGTTTCGGGATTAACCGTCGTTCCCGCGACGGCGGGAACCTGGATGGAATCTATAGCTCCTGGTTCCTTCCAGAGTGGCTATAGGCTGCCGTGACCCATCGCTAAATGCCACGGGGACTGCTCGCCGTAATTGCAGACAGGGCAGGACGCAGCCTAAACTGCCACCTCCCTGCCCGTGTCCGACGCTTCCTGGATGCGGTCGATAAAGTGGTGCAGCCGCACGGCCTCGGCAAAGTCGGGTTGGCAGCCGCTGCCCAGGCGGATACTTTCGCCAAACTTATAATACATCTGGCCCACATTGTACGGCGCCCCCATGGGCATGCCTTCCAGCACGCAGGTGTAGCTGGCGGGGACTGGCAACTCTTCCAGCCGGTTGCCTTGCCTGGCCCCTTCCACTTTGACGCCAATGTGGTTGGGTGACTCATCCGAGGAAGCAGCCAGCGTGCCCTCGCTGCCGTATATTTCCATCCGGTAGCCGCTGCCCGCCCAGGGATTGTTTGCCACGTGCGAAGACGCCACTCCTCCTGTTGCCAGCCTCCCGCTTACCAGGATGTTGTCCGGCGCCGTCACTTCCACGTACCTCTCGGTATCGGTCTCGTACCACTGGTTTACCTGGGTGCTGACCACTGCTGAAACGTGGCTGAAGTCACCCACCACGAAACGCAGGGCATCTATGGTGTGGCCGTTGGTGATGGTCAGAGTATTGGCCCCCAGGTCCCTCTCCCGCTGCCAGGTACGGTCCGAATTGCGCCGGAGCCCGCCGTCGGAAATTCGGCTGACGTGGCAGGACAGGACGTCCCCCACGTACCCCTCTGCCACCAGGTCTTTCAGGTAAAGCATGGCGGGGTTGCCCCTGGCCTGGAGCCCCACCATGTTTCGCACTCCCCTGGTCTCGGCCAGGGAGGCCATTTCCTCGGCTTCGGCGGTGGTGCGTCCCAGGGGCCACTCGGTATAGACGTGCTTGCCGGCCTCCAGCGCTGCCATGGTGGGCTCAAAATGGTTCGGCACCCGGAGGCAGACTACCACCGCATCGATCTCCGGGTGTTCCAGCATCTTGCGGTAGTCGTCGAAGGCGTACTTTGCGCCAAAGGCTTCTTTCGACTCTTCCGCGCTTTCCATGCGGGTGGTGCAGACACCCGTCAGTTCAAACTCCGGGCTCGCCACCACGGCTGGCAGGTGAGCCCGGGGCGCCCAGCCCCGGTGGATGTTCGCTCCGATTATGCCCAGTCCTATTTTCTCTGCCATCTCTCCCTCCAGACTGTCCCGTCCGCAATGGACAAAATTCTCAATTTGCCACGCCAGCCGCTGCCTCCACCGGTCAGCGCCCTTCGGGGGTGTGCCAGGAAGCAGTATTGCAACCTCCAATACCCTGGTCAAGTCAGCAACTGGCGGGATGGAGTCGGTGGAGGCTGGTCCTGGCGGAGAGGAAGTTGCAGGCCAGCCGAGTCCCCAGCGTTCTCCCTCTTGCTGATTCACCTCGCTGCGCCGGGCAATTCCCTGGAGACTACAAAGTGTAAATTATTTACTATCGTTAGCAAATAAGCTATTATTTATGATTACCCAGCCCAGTTAACAGGTAAAGGGGGAGGCTTCCTTTATGTCCAGCGCCCGCTCTGCGCCCCTTTATGACAACATTGGCGTGCATTACGACTCCACCCGCCGGGCCGACCCGCATCTGACGGAGCGCCTGGCCCATAACCTGGCGTTGCGGCCCGGCGGCAGGTACCTGGACATTGCCTGCGGCACCGGAAATTACACACACGCGCTGGCGGAGAAGGGTGGTGACTGGTATGGGGTGGATGTTTCGTCGGGAATGTTAAGAAGGGCGCAAGCCAAGGGCGCCAATGTGGGGTTTCTGTTGGGGGACGCGGCAGCCCTGCCCTTCAGGGATGGGAGCTTCGACGGGGCAATCTGCACCATGGCCCTGCACCATCTGCCCAGGCTCGAACCGGTGTATTCCGAAATCCGGCGACTGCTGCGCGGGGGCAAGCTGGTGATGTTCACTTCGACGGCTGAGCAGATGGCCGGTTACTGGCTCAATGAGTATTTCCCCATAGCCATGCAACGTTCCACGGCACAGATGCCTTCGCAGGCGACCATACTCGAGGCGCTGGCGGCGGCGGACCTTTCGGTGGACCGGCAGGAACTCTACGACGTTCGGGAGGACCTGGAGGACTTGTTCCTCTATGCGGGAAAGCGCCGGCCCGAACTCTACCTGTCGGCCACAATTCGCCGGGGGATTTCAACATTTTCCACGGTGGCAGAGCCTGCGGAACTGGAAGCGGGTACGCTGCGGCTGGCGCGGGACATCTCGTCGGGGAAAATAAAGGAAGTCGCCCAGCGTTACGCGAACCAGGGAGGCGACTATATGTTCATTGTGGCATCCAGGAGCGCCAGGCGAGGGTAACTGTACGGAAGAGCCTGGCCCGTTCCCTGGGCAGGGAATCAGCCGGGCGGGGCATCTTCGGCCAGGTAGGCTTCGTCAAGAATGTCCACCACGTGAGATACCCTGCGGGCGCGGGCCGGGCCGTCCGAGGAACGCAGGCCCTCTTCAATCTGCATCATGCACCCCGGGTTGGCGGTTACCACCTGCTCCGCGCCGGTGGTCTGGATATTCCCAAGCTTGGTTGCCAGGATCCGGGCGGACAGGTCGGGCTGCACCATGGAATAGAAGCCGGCGCCCCCACAACACATGGAAGAGGCTTCCATTTCCACCAGTTCCAGGCCAGGTATGGCTTTCAGGACCTCGCGGGGCTGCCCCGTGATGCGCTGGGCGTGGGCCAGGTGGCAGGGGTCCTGGTAGGTGACGCGCCGGCTGACTCGCCCCCCGGGGGGATCCAGGGGCAGGCAGGCCAGGAACTCGGTAATGTCCATGGCTATCTGGGCGAAGCGGCGGGCGGGTTCGGCGTACTGAGGATCGTTTTTCAGCAGTTCACCGTATTCCTTCATGTTGGAACCGCAGCCGGCGGAGGCGGTGATGATCCTGTATCCCTCATTGCCAGCGCCGTTGGCCAGAAAGGCGTCGATGTTGCGGCGGGCCAGCCGGCGGGCGGTCTCCAGGTCCCCGGCGTGGAGGTTCAGGGCCCCGCAGCAGACCTGTCCGGAGGGAACGTCAACGTTGCAGCCGTTGCGGGTTAGGACCCGAACGGCGGCGCGCATGGTATCGCCCTGCATCAAGGGCATGACACAGCCGGAGAGGAGGGCAACGGTCCGGGTGGTCCCTGGCGCGGCTTCACCCGAGGCCTGGCGCGGCTGCGCCGGATACACCCCGGGGCCGGAGTTGAAGAAGGGTTCCTTCAGGGCTGGCAGCTGGGCCTCCATGTGGCGGAGGGTCTCAGGCAAGAGTTTGAGGAGCCGGGAGGCCCGGACCAATCTGCGCAGTCCGGTGCGCTGGTAAATTCGAAGGAGCTGGAACCCGAAGCGCAGCCGCCGGGGGTGCGGGAGAGCCCCGCGGAGGAAGAAACGGTCTACGCGCTTGAGGGCGGCGCCCCGCTTGTCCCGGGCGAGGGTCTGGGCGCGGGTGTATTCCATAATGCGGCCGTAGGGAACGCCGGAGGGGCAGACGGCTTCGCAGGCCCGGCACTGGAGGCACATCTCCCAGTGAGAGACGATCCGGTCGCTGATGCCGGCGCGACCTTCGTGGACCGCCCGCATCAACGCAATTCGGCCTCGGGGCGACTCGGTTTCCACCTTCAGCGTGGTGTAGGTGGGACAGGAACTGAGGCACAGCCCGCAATGAACACACCGGTAGAGATCGGCTTCCGACGGAACGTCCACGCCGGAGAAACCGGCCTCACTGTTGAGCGGCTCGCTGAGGGGTTGAAGGGCATCGGGTTGCGCGGTAGTTGAGCGGGCCGGAGTTTCAGGCTGTGCCACGGGGCCTCCTCGGTGGTTAGGGGCTTTCGTCAAATTGAGGTCAGAAGTCTTCCAAGGTCCCTTTTCGTCGTTCCCGCGAAGGCGGTAACCCCGCTGTCCAA
>JAPPJA010000355.1 GCA_028874675.1 Chloroflexota bacterium | reverse complement strand
CCATTTGTTTCATCCCTTCATATTACCAGCATAACTCGTCGTTGTAGTACTAGAGTATTGAGGGCACGGGTTGATCAAAATGCTGACATACCCGGACCGGATGACACCGTGAGTCTAGGAGAAATAAGGGCAAACCACTGCCGCGACCTGGACCAGCACGGTAATCGAGTAACAGGGGAGAATTATTTCCCATTCGAGTTGATGCTTCACGAAATAGGCCACGCCTTGGGCATATCCCAGTTCTATTACCGGGAGACTCATGACCGGGATGACAATGTCGCACATCCGACGGTTCGTGGAGCGGTCATGAATTACGATGAATATGTCAATACAACTGAGGGAATTTGCTTTCCTTACCCCATGGACATCATGGCGATCCGGGCTATCTACGAACACCTCGGTCGATAGGCGCAGTGAAGGAGTCGAAGATTTTGGATAAGGACTACTTGAGCACCCAACGTTCCCTTCGGAGCAGGCTACCGTTCAGGAACAAAAGACCTCCAACTAGACTATTACAGGTACTAACTGTTCCCGTCATACTCTTATCCGTTTTAAGTCTCGCAGGCTTTTTGATGTTGCTATTTATTAGTAATGTACATTTCATAGAAGGTCCGGACGAAGCCCGCGCAAGGAAATATGAGCACCTTGAAACCCATAATCGCCCCTCTTTCATTCACTATGGGCCATACGCTTCCTGGGCCCTGGACGGGACCAAGCTGACTTTTCAGTACAACAACAGTATCTACAGCATTAATTCCGATGGGACAGACCTGAAGAGAATATCAGCTAATGGGGAGAACAAGGAGAGAGAATATGCAATCCAGCCCAATATGTCGCCTGACGGCAAACATGTAGCCTACACCTGGTACAAGAAGAAGAGTCGAACTCCGTGGGCGTTCGAGCGAAGTTGGCAGATAGTGGTCCAACCTATGGATGGTGGTAAATACCAGCAAGTCACCACTCCCGTCGAGGGATTAGGCACACAATATTTCCATCCGGTTTTTTCTCCAGACGGTAATGACTTAGCCTATATTAGGCAAGACCATGAAGGATCTACACGTCGTGCAACCATAGTCATCATCAATGTCGAAACTGGCACGTCCCGCGAAGCACTCACTATCAAGGGCTCTGACATGACCGCCCTGCAGTGGTCTCCCGATGGCAACCACCTGAGCTATATGATCTTTCAAGGCATCTATAACGGACGGCTTTTCACGTTACCTGCCGCCGGCGGAATCCCTCGGGAGGTGGCGGTAACCGCAGCTAAGCCGGGCTGGACCCCCGATGGGAAATACCTGACTTTCATCAAAGGCAGCTTTGATTGGGAACCCTTCTTCGGTACTGGCGAACTGCCTCTCGCATGGGTCACCCCCGATGGAGATCACGAGACCGTAACGTTACAGGACATGCGGGACCATGGATTTCTCAGCGAAAGGCACCGCAACGCTCTGGCCTGGTCAAAAGACGGCACAAAGTTACTCGCCATGGGTGAAGACAATACCTTAATCATGGTCTCCCAAGACGGAAGTAAGGCCCGGAGGGTAACTAAAACAGAGGCTATGAAGTTTGAAATAGAGGCTTCGTGGGCTCCAGACAGCGAGAGAATTGCGATAGTATCAGTTCCATCAAGAACAGAACTTCGAGAAGCTCCCTACGGAAGCCCGATTCTCATTATAGCCAACACCACAACCTCGGATTCTCGAGTACTGGCAAGGTTCAACCAAGAAGGTAGAAACGACCAAAAATTAGAGGGTACGACAGGCAAAGATGCAATGGAAACCCATGTCAGAATATCCTGGGAATGGCCCAGCGGAGGGATGCAAACAGATATTGAAAGCTCGGTGCCCCCGGGAGATAAAGTCTCAAAGAGCCTGGGCATGTCGTTGGACGGGCACATGGGCACATCATACGTCATTGACCAATCTCCAGAGCAGGAGCCTTGCAGCTCCGAAGGTGACACTTGCAACCCCAGGGACATAAGTCAAATTAGCCCGACCATGTTGGGAGCAGTTGAGGCATCGTCGCAGGGAGGAGATGTTCCAACTGTCGAAGAGATGCTGGAGAGCGGTTTCTTATTAGCCCGTGCATCACCCACTCATGTGGCAGCCATTGGCAGGATAAGTTCCGATTCGATCCGCTGTGACTGGACCTCTATCACGTTGACATCACAACAACGGGAAGCCAACATCCGCTTTTGGATGAATGTAGTAGTCAGTCAAGCCAGAAATAGAGGGGTTAAGGTAGAGACCGTTCGTGGTGAGCTTGTCGAACCACCAGTGGAAGGCCCTTTGACAAGCTCGGGGCGAACGAACTCTTCCCTTTCACTACAAGCTTGACTGAGTACTAGCAACGGGGCTCCACACGCTCAACGGGCGCTCCCCGTCCTTCGATTAGAGGGGCAAGAGGCCAGGGACGCCACCAGCAATAGTTCGCTTTCTGTAGGCTTTCCCAGCCTGAACCTGATATACCAAGCCCGCCGTCCAGTGGGGCCCCGGGATCTGTGAGGCCCGCTGGAGTGGGAACTGCCGCCACCGCTTCAACCCAAGTTGTTATGCTGTGCCCCCGGTAGTAAAATGGGCGCTGGTCCCGGCGAATTCTGTCTTAACCAAGGCCGGCGAATTCTGTCTTAACCAAGGCCAAGGAGAGCTTAATGGCACTAGAGTTTGGAGTTTTTGACCACATAGAACCCTGCCCCGGTATGACTTTGCAGGAAATCTATGACCTCCGCCTGACCCAATTGGAAAAGCTGGAGTCGGCAGGCTTCTATTCCTACCATCTGGCCGAGCACCACACGCCGGCGGTGCACAGCCTGGCCCCTTCCCAGAATGTGTTTTTGGCGGCCGTGTCCCAGCGCACCACTACCCTGCGCTTTGGCCCCTGCGTTTACGTGCTGCCCCTGCACCACCCCATTCGCCTGATTGAAGAGATCAGCATGCTGGACCACCTCAGCGGCGGCCGCCTCGAGCTGGGCGTTGGCCGTGGCGGCGTTTTCGAGGCCTTTTTCTGGGGTCAGGATTCCGACGTCGAAATCAACGCGACCCGCTATTACGAAACCCTGCGCTGCATCCAGGAGGGTTTGAGTCACGAGGAGTTGAACTTCCACGGGGAGTTTTACAACTTTGACGAGCTGCCCATGCGGCTGCGCCCCCAGCAGAACCCCTTCCCGCCTTTCTGGTACATGCGAAACGTGGAAACCGCGGCCATTGATGGCATGAATACCATCATCGTCGGCTCCCTGGATGGATTCGAGGCCAACGTGAAGCGGTACCGGGAAGAATGGGAAAGGCACCAGGGCAAGGGAACGTTGACCGCCCAGGGCACTGAGCCCAAGATCGGCCTGGTCAACCATCTGCTGCTGGCCGAAACCGACGCGGAAGCCCAGCGGGAAGCCCAGCCGGCCTGGGAGTCCTACCGGTGGAACCTGGGCACCCCCAGGAGGCTGGAAGCGGAACGACGGGGGCTCACCCAGTTCTATGGCTCAGGTATGAACCCGCGCCCGGCTTCAGCTCCCCCTCGGGACCTCCCGCAGGAAGAGCGCCGCGACCTGGATGCGTCCCTGGAAGACGTGGAGCGGCAGCAGCGCAGGTCCGGCCTGCGTGGCGGCCTGGGCGACGGCCACTCCGGTGCGGGCGCGGGCTTTGGCGCCATCGCCGGTTCGCCGGCAACCATCCGCGAATACATGGATGAGTACGTAGCGACGGGCGCCAACTATTTCGTGTGTTCCTTCCAGTGGGGAGACCTGACCCACGAACAGGCCATGCGCTCCATCGAGCTGTTTTCCACCGAGGTAATGCCCCACTATATGGCAAAGAAGGAAGAGGCGGCTACCGCCTGACAGAACCGGTAAACCGATCGGGCAAAAATCGCGGGCGGGTCAATTGACCCGCCCGTACTGATTTATCCCATCGAGCCTGTCCCGCCCAGGGTCAGCCGCTTACAAGCCCCTCGGCCGGAGGGCCAGGGTGGCAGGCTTGGGCGGCTCCCATGCGCCGGTAAGGTAATCGTAGAGATTGGCGGCGCTGATTCGCATGACCATCGGGGCCATGTGGGCCTGCCCCACATCCATGGGGTAGCGGTCAACAAACTTGGTGAGGTTCAGGGCCGCCTCGTCCCGGGTCATGCCAATGTCTATGGCTTCCTTGACATAGTCCCGCCACTCCATGATGAAGGAACCCTGTTCGTCCAGATAGCCCTTGTCGCACAGGTCGCCGTGGCCAGGGACAAATATGTCCTCGTCCAGCCTCCGCAGCGATTCCAGGGCCGTAAGCCAAAGGTCGGGGTTGGCCTCGTGCAGCCAGGTCTGGACCTTGTGGAAGATATTGTCGCTGGTGAATACTACGCCCTCTTCTTCAATGACTATGGCTGCCTGGTAAAGAGTATGGCCCGGCATGTGAATCATCCGGAAAGTATGGTCGCCCACCCGAAGCGTCATGCCGTTCTTGAAGGTGATTATGGGCACGTTGGGCTGGTAGCCCTGCATCAGCGGCCCTTCCTCGGGGCCGAAATTGGCTACGCGCTCGATATGCTCTTCCAGGTCAGTTTCGAGGATCCGGGTCCTTACCCCATCGTGAGCTATCACGGGCGCGTCGAAAAAGGCGTTGCCCGTCCAGTGGTCGCCATGAGGCTCCGTGTTGATTATGTACCGCAACGGGCCGTGTTTAGCAATCTCGGCCTTGAGCTTCAGGGCATCGGAGGGCTTGTGAGGACTGTCAATCATCACCACCCCGTCCGAGGTGGTAACAAATCCGTGGTTGCAGCCCCGTAGCTCGGTCTCCACGTAAACGTTGCTGGTCAACTGGCGCATTCTATCCTCCCCTGCAGTTCATTCCATTCCCTTGTGGCAACAAGGGCAACCCCGCTGGTTGCCCTTGTTTTGGCGCCACGCACAGGGAATCCGTCGAATTGCCTGCCTTCTGTGTCGGTCTGAACTGTCGCGGCTAGCCCAGCGGCCCCTGGAACACCTGGTCCACGTAGGTGTCCGACAAGGCCTCCAGGGTTTCCGGCCATTCATCGGTGGACCCCACGGCCCGGCGCAATTCCTTCGGCCGAGGCTGGCCCTCCCAGCCCAGCTGCTCCATGTAGTAATAGAGCATGATCAGGTGACCGTCCGGGTCCTGGGCGTAGGCCGCGTAGTCAACGCCGGGATGCAGTTCCGGCGGCATTTCCCTGAAGTTGACCCCATGCTCCTTCAGGAAGGCCACGGCGTTCTTCAACTGACGGTAGGTGCCTACTTCCACCCCGAAAGACATGCAGGAAGTATGGGGACTGCAGCCCAGTTCCGCCCGCAGCGCCTTGGGAAACAGGCCCAGGCTGTGATGCTCGTTGCCGTTGCGCATGAAGACGCAGCGGTGCCCGTTGAAAATGACCTCTTCGGTCAACACGAAACCCAGCCGCTCGGCATAAAAGGCCCGGGCGGCGTCCAGGTCGCGAACGAACAGATTGACGGGGCCAATCTTGGTAATTTTGAAGGGCCGCGGCAGCAGGATGCCCTCCACGTCGTGGACCGCCGGCAGGTTTTCCGTGTCGCGGGTGCCTGAGAAAATCTCTATCCCCTTGTCCACGGCCTCGTCCACCTCAGCCTCTTCAGACATCTGGGGCAGGGTGGGCGCTTCGTGAAAGCCCCGGTAATGCATGGGACGGGGCTTGCTGCGACCCAGCCACCCGATTTGCTCGATACCGTAGTAAAGCTCGTTGATGTTTTCGTCCGGGTCCCACACGTAGGTGTGCCAGTTGCTGCCCGGCATATCCCGACCGGTGCGCCGGATGGGAATCCCGGTTTCGTTAAAGTAGTTCTGACCGTTCACCACTTCGGCCAGCGAACCCGTCTGCCAGGTAATCTGGTTGATGGTCACGTCGCCGTCACCCTCGTGGCCGCTGCCCCTGCCAAGCACATCCAGGGCCTTCTTGGGGAACAGCACGAAGGAGTGGTGGTCGCCGCCGTGGTGCATAAATGCGCCCTGGCAGTCCCGGTCGGGGACGTCCTTCAGGATTTCCGCCCGCTCGGGGTTGCCCTTGAAATTGAGGTGATCGGAAACCTTGAAGCCCAGCAGGTCCTTGTAGAACCGCAGACCGGCCTCCATGTCGTAAACGTTGAAGCCGAAGTGACCCAGCCTCCTGATCTTGAAAGGACGGGACATGGTCACGCCGCCAACGTCATATAGTCGTTCCGAGGTAGTAGCCATTTGGAATCTCCCTCAATTGAGTGTTTAGATAGCGCCGACGCCTGTTGCGTTAATGGTAAATGAAGGGTAGCCGGGGGGTCAATCTCGGGGCGCCTTTGACAAGGAGGCGGGCCCTGGGCGACCACTGCTTCCCGCACCCTGCCGGTGGCAAGATGCGCGGTACAGGGCATCCCGGGAATGCCCGGCTGCTACTCCGGTTACCAGCCCAGCGACTCCTTGATCAGCACCATCTTGATGCGGTCGGGATTCTGCTCGTTTTCGAATACCGTCAACTTGCCAAGCGGGGCGGCCGGCCTTCCCTGCGACTCAGCCCATTCGTGGTGCCGGTCCACGGCAAATCCCTTGACCCGCGCCAGCGCTTCGTCCAGGCTGGGGCAGATTTTCTGCACGCCCGAAACCCAGATCACGTACTTTGCGCCGTACACATAGGCCCCAAGCTGGCTGCCCGAACCGCTGGCCACTATCACCTCGCCGGTCTCGGCGATGGCGTGGACGCTGCCAATGTAATACTCGGCAACACTGGCCAGGCGGCGCAGCTCCCGCTGCCTGTCCCTGTCCGGCTCCGCTGAAATTTCCGTGTACAGGTTCCTGTACCGGTCCGCCTCCCGGATGTAGTCGGAATAGCCGATGGTGTCCAGGGTTTCGGAAGTACTCTTGAACACCTCGGCGCCATCGGGAATCATGCCAATCAGAATTTGCCTGGCCTCGTCGCCGTTCTCGGCAACCACCGTATCTACGTTCCGGCTCTTCAGGCTCTCCACCGTCCGGTCAATTGCAGCCTGATCCACGGACGCCAACTCCCTGTTTTCTGTGGCCATCAGTCTCTCCAGCGTCAGTCCGTTCCCCCTCGCCAGACAACCTGGCCCAAGGTAGCCGGACTGGAATTCTGCTACATTCTAACCCCATTTCTCCCGGTGCGATACGCTGGGGCCGGCTTGACGACCCATAGTAGCCGGCGTAGGCTTGCCGGCGCTACCTCGAAATGCGAGCCCAATCCAGCCCTGCCCTAGAATCGTATTAGATACCAGGACGACTCACCACCGTCACTCACCAGGAAACCCCCGACGAGGCATCAAATGCGCCTTCTCTCCACCAAGATTCTTTGGACCATTCCCATCATTGTCCTGTCCGTCGCCCTCACCATAGCGTGTGGGAACGCCGCCCCGCCGGCCGAACAACCCGACGGGACCGACGCCGCGCCAACCATTGAGAGCCAGCAGCCTTCGCAGGCTCCGGCAACTTCGCCGGCCGCCACCGACACACCTTCCCCGGCCCCTTCGCCCATGGCCGAGGCAGTCCCGACAGTCGCTGCAGTCGAGGGCGTAAGCCAGGAGGCTACAAAAGTCCCGACCGCTGCCCCCACGCCCCGGGAGAGGCCGGTCCAGGCTGCTACTCCGACCGGGGCGGCGCCTGCGCCAACCTCCACGAAACCGGTTGTTACTGAGGACCAGGACTGGGAAGAGGAACTCCGGCGTGCCCGAATCAATGTCCGCGACTGGGAGACTGACTTCAGCAAGCGCAGCGTTCCCTACAGCGAAATCTTTTCGGGGGGAGTTCCCAGGGATGGCATACCTCCCATCGACGCCCCCAAGTTCGTCACCGTGGAGGAAGCGGACGACTGGCTGGAGGAAAAGGAACCGGTCATCGCGCTGGAGATTGACGGCGCGGCCAAGGCCTACCCCCTGCAAATCCTGACGTGGCACGAAATAGTCAATGACACGCTGGCCGGAGTGCCGGTGGCCGCCACCTTCTGCCCCCTCTGCAACAGCGCCATCGCTTTCGACCGTCGCTTGGACGGCGAGGTTTACGACTTCGGCGTCTCCGGCAACCTGCGCAACAGCGACCTGATTATGTGGGACCGCCAGACCCAGTCCTGGTGGCAGCAGTTGACGGGGGAGGCCATTGTGGGTGAGCTGACGGGAGCGCGGCTGGACATATTGCCCGCAGTTCTGGTGGCCTGGCAGGACTTCAAGGCCACCTACCCGGATGCGCTGGTACTGTCCAGGGACACGGGCCACAGTCGCAGCTACGGCGCCAACCCCTACGTGGGCTACGATGAGTTCGGCAGGTCGCCCTTCCTGTTTTCCGGGGAACAGGACGACCGGCTGGTTGCGACGGAACGGGTTGCAGCCGTTACCGTGGGGGGTGAGGCGGTTGCCTTCCCCTTCGCCTTCCTGGAAGAAGCGAGGGTTGTCCACCACTCTATCGAAGGGGAAGACCTGGCGGTATTTTTCAAGCCCGGCGCCCGCTCCGCCCTGGACCAGCGTTCCATAGCCAGCTCCCGGGAAGTAGGCTCAACGGGCATATTTCTACGAACCCTGGGCGACCGGACGTTGACCTTTGCCGCAGAGGGGGATGATTTCGTGGACCAGGAGACCGGCACTCGCTGGAACATTTTCGGGCAGGGCGTTGCGGGAGCCCTGGCCGGCCG
>JAPPJA010000055.1 GCA_028874675.1 Chloroflexota bacterium | reverse complement strand
AGGCTGGACGGCGCAGTAGAAGCCTCGCGTATCCGACTGCCCCACCACCGCTCGACAACCCTTCTTTACCCGGCGCCCCTGGTCCGCCAGCGCCCTGTCAGGCTGGCCTCTGGTTTGCTGCCGACTGCCTGCCCAGGCTGCGTTGCTGGCACGACCTGGAGGTCGTGGCAGCCGGAGTTGGCCGCCCGACGGCAGCCGATGGACTTTCTGCTGAACGGGGGGGGAATGCCTGGCTTTTGGGAATAAAGGGAAAGGGCAGGCCAGGGAACGGCGGGATTCGATCTTGGCAACCGTGTCGCGCGATACAGGGCCGGAAGGGGAGACCTCGGGGCTACACCGCTGGCTGGCCAGAGGGCGCCGGCGACCCGTTGGCGCCATAGGGCACGCCGGGCATTCTGAGGCCCAGGCCCATCCACCAGTGACGCCCCTTGCCTCGCCGTTGCCGGTGAAACCCCCGGGCAGTCAACTGCATGCCAAAACTGCGCTGGGCCAGGGGCTCTTCGCCGCGCTGGTAGCACCAGTCCGTATAGTCCAGGTAAAGACCCTTGGCAATTACCTTTTCGGCGTCGCCAACCTCGCAGCGCTCGGCGATGTAGATGACCACATCGTCGGTGGTGGAAATCTTGCCATTCCCCTTCATGGCCCGTTTGCCGGAGGGTTCCTCCACGACGATTCTTTCCTCTTTTGGCACGTCGGAAGTGTCCTCGGCAACCCGCAGGCAGCAGTACTCCAGCAAACCCAGGTATGTCTGCAGCCCGCCGAAGTGGTCCCAGAACACTTCCTTGCCATCCAGGGCGGAAGTATCCAGGGAAAAGGGGACGTCGCGGACCTCGAACCTGGAGCGGAATTCAGGAGGACAGACCCAGATGGGAGAGAGGAGGTTCTGGGCTACTGTCTTGTTGAGGACGAAGAAGCTGCAACGGGCGCCCCGCAGGTCGTTGTCCATTTCCTGCAGGGGAGAGCCGCGGTAGGTGGTTTCCAGGGAACGGTAGGTCTGGATGGCGGAAAAGGCGAAGGCGCTGCGAATCTGATTGCTGACGCAGCGGACCAGTTCCCGGTTGTCAGCCAGTTCCAGGGGGGTATCTACCTCCAGGAACCCGTTGCCGATGGACTTGAACGCGGATTTGGCCGGCACGCTGTTTGCGGTGATTACACCTCTCTGGGCCGCGGCCCAAAAGGCAATGGCGAGCGCCAAATTTTCCCGAACCATTTGAATGTTAGTCGCTGCTGGCCCCACTACTTCACCTCCTCAATCGTGGCAGGCCTCTAAAAATACTCTCTCCAAAAAGATTTCCCCCGGTATTCCTCACCGGGGGAATTGCAAATGGGGTACGCTGCTAGTGATTAATGTCCATTACCACCTTGATGATGTTGTCCTGGCGCTGCTCGTACATGTCGTAGGCCTTCTGGACGTCGGAGAAGGGAAGGCGGTGGGTTATCAGGTCTGCGGGTTCGCACCAGCCGCGCTCCCGCAGGCTGACCAGGTCCTGAATCTGGCTTATGGGGTCCGCGCTGCGGGCCCCGGTGGTGGGGAAGATGGCAGGCTGTTTATCCATCAGCAGGTTGTGCTCAAGGGGAACAAAGTCGTCGCTCTGAATGCCGAAGAGGATGACGGTGCCGAACTGGCGCACCTGCCGGAAGGCTTCGTTGAAGGTATCCGGGTAGCCCGCGGCCTCAACCACGATGTCGGGCCCGGCGCCGCGGGTAATCTCCATAACGGCTTCGGTGAGGTTTTCCTTGTCGGGGTTGATGGTATGGGAGGCGCCCATCTGGGCCGACTTTTCCAGCCGGTAGTCCAGGGGGTCCACGGTCATTACGTTGCGGGCGCCCATGCGGGAAGTGAGCATGGTGAAGCTGAGCCCGATGCTGCCCTGGCCCAGGATGAGGACGTTCTTTTGCAAGAGGGTGTCCATCCGCTTGCAGGAATAAAGGACGGTGCCGGGCGGCTGGCACATTACCCATTCGTCCAGGGGGCCCTCGTCGGGGAGCAGAATCATGCGGCCCGGGCGGGAAACCATGTATTCCACCAGGCCGCCGGAGCCGCGCTCGGGAATGACGATGACGCGCTGTCCTTCGTGGTACTCGTCGGTACGGCTCTCCACTATGACGCCGGCCAGTTCGTGGCAGGGGCGCCCGGCGGGCATGGGATAGTGTTCTTCGGGCTCAATGGGGCCGTAACCGTGTCGAATGTCGCTGCCGCAGACTGAAACTCGTTCCAGTTTTATGAGGCACTGGCCGTCGCCAGCCTGAGGCATATCCAGGTCCACGAAGTCAAACTGCTTGGGAGCTACAATCCGAGCTGCTCTCATGCTACAACGCTCCAGGGTAGTAAGTGTTCCGCGAGATTCCGGGAACAGGCCCATCGGCAATCCGACGGGCCCAACTGGACAATACGGGGCATTTGCGAAGTATCTCGGGATGCCCACTATCTTATAGGCAACCCCCGGCACAAGGCAAGCCAAAATTATTGATACAAGATATAGCATATAGAGATTGTGTGACGATTTCGTAATATCCTGGCTGATTATGCTTTCATCTAGTCCTGTCGCTAATTTTGACTCGAAAAAATGGTGATTATATTCCGCAATATATTGGATTTTTTCTGGTTGACACTCTTTCCGACTTGCCTGTAGGCTAGCCTTGAACTGGCCTGCAAAATGCCTTTTTCCGACCGGAGGAGTTCATGTCCACCACTGCCCTGGATTACATCCTGCTGGACCGGCAGCCGCCCATAGCCACCCTGACCATTAACCGGCCCAGGCAGCGCAATGCCATCAACTACCATATGTGGGGTGAGCTGGCTGGCAGGTTGCGGGAACTGGACCAGGACCGTGAGGTCCGCGCGGTGGTGATTACCGGCGCCGGCGATGTGGCCTTTTCTGCTGGCGCGGACATCGCCGACTTTGACGAGTATCGCGCCGATTCGGCTAAGGGCAGGGTGTATAACGAAGCGGTGGACGGGCTGCTGGACACGCTGGCAAACATGGACACCCCAACCATTTCCATGATTCGGGGTTTTGCCGCCGGCGGCGGCTGCGAACTGGCGGTGGCCACTGACCTGCGCATTGCCGCCGAGGGCAGCCGGCTGGGCATACCGGCAGCCCGCCTGGGCATCAGCATCGGCCACCGGGAGATGCGGGGTCTGGTCAGCCTGGTGGGCAAGGGAAACGCCTTGTACATCCTGATGTCCGGCCGGCTGGTGGATGCCCAGGAAGCCCTGCGCATGGGCCTGGTCAACCAGGTAACCAGCCCTGACGACCTGGAAGAGGTGACCTACCAGCTGGCCCGAGATATTGCCGCCCTGGCGCCGCTGTCCCATGCGGCCAACAAGCGCACACTCAACCAGGTACAGGCCAAGCCGTCCCTGGAAAACCTGACACCGGAAGAGGCGGGCATTCCCCTGGCCCAGTTCGACACCAGGGACTACCAGGAGGGCTATCGCGCCTTCCTGGAAAAGCGAGCGCCGAATTTCACCGGGGAATAGGTAAAGGCCGGGAGCAGGCGGGCGCCTCCCTTGGAGGACTATTGGGTGTGGGCCGCGCTTGACTGGCCTTGGGCCACGTGAAACTCTCGGCAAGAGTTCAGAGTTGGTGGGATATTCCGGCCAGACAGCCCCGTCATACCGGCTTTCGCCGGTATCCAGGAATCCTTGCTGTGCTTGAACTGTATGTGCCGTTAGCCTTGCTGGATTACGGCCTGCGCCGGAAGAACGCCTTCCACGCCATTGTCATCATCTCTGAACTGTTACAACTGTCGTTGGAAATTTGCGCTTGCCCCAGGACTGACGAAAAAGAATGACAGCCAGGGTTCGAAAAAAGCGGGCCGACGTTCTGTTGGCCGAAAAAGGGTTGGCCGAAAGCCGGGAACAAGCCCAGGTCCTGATTATGGAGGGGCTGGTGTTTGCCCCCTCCGGTCGCGTGCTTAAGGCCAGTTCCTCGCTGGCAGAAGACGTACCTCTGGAAGTCCGTGGACGTCTTCCATACGTCAGCCGGGGCGGCCTGAAACTGGCGGGGGCCCTGGACGAATTTTCGCTGGCTGTTGAAGGGAAGACCTGCCTGGACGTGGGGGCTTCCACCGGCGGGTTCACCGACTGCCTGCTTCAGCGCGGGGCGACCCACGTATTTGCGGTGGATGTGGGACACGGCCAGCTGCATCACCGCCTGCGCCAGGACTCAAGGGTAACGGCGATGGAGAAGGTCAACGCCCGCCATCCCTACGATCTTCCCGCGTCAGCAGACCTGGTTGTGGTGGACGTGTCTTTCATATCGCTGGCGTTGGTTCTACCCCCTGCCGTTACCCACCTGAGAGGCGGCGGCCACATAGTTGCCCTGGTCAAGCCCCAGTTTGAAGCCTCTCGGGGCGAAGTGGGCCGGGGTGGCATTGTACGGGACCCCAGGGTCCACGCTTCAACCCTGGGCAAGATGGTCTTGTGGGCCACAGACCAGGGTTTGCGCATCCGGGGAATGTGTCCCTCGCCCATCCTGGGGGACAAGGGCAACCGGGAGTTTTTCCTCTGGATGCAGAAGCCGCTCGAGGTGTCGGAAGGAAGCCGGGCGTAGGTATGTTCTGGGACCGAATGTCCGGCCTTTCCCTGTTGCTGGCCTTTGTGGCCATTCTGTGGGTGGTGGAGGTCGTAAACCTCATCCTGGGCCACCGGCTGAACGTGTACGGGCTGGTTCCCAGAACCATAGAGGGGTTGCGAGGGATTCCCCTCAGCCCCCTCCTGCACGGAGGCTTTGGCCACCTGATTTCGAACACCTTCCCTCTCCTTATTCTCGGAGGACTGGTGGCGGTGCGGGGCCAGGCCAACTTCGTGGGTGTTACCCTGTTCATCGTGTTCGTGGGGGGACTGGCCCTGTGGGTAGTTGGGCGTCCCTGGCCGTGGGACGACCAGAACCTGACTCACGTGGGGGCCAGCGGCCCGGTATTCGGCTACTTCGGTTACCTGGTGGCCCGGGGCTGGTACGAGCGCAGTATTCTTGCCATCCTGGTGGCGGTTGCGGTGGCCGTGGTGTTTGGTTCCGGTATTCTGCTGGGCCTGCTGCCAACGGCCCCCTATATTTCCTGGGAGGGGCACCTGTGCGGGCTGGTGGCCGGGGCGTTCATTGCCCGCCTGACGCGGAACCGGCTGCGCCGCCCACGGACTGGCCAGGCGTCCGGGAGCAAGGCATAGGGGCTGTCGTCAAATTGAACTCACAAGTCTTCCAAAGTCCCTCTTCGTCGTTCCCGCGAAGGCGGGAACCTCGCTGTCAGAATCGAGATTCCTGCCCTCACAGAAGCGACGGGGCATTTTGGCGACACGCCCTATTGGTCCAACTGCATTGAAATGATGGATGGCACTTGACTATCGCCATTCCTGGTAGAAACTCATCCTGCAAGTTGCTCCGAGGTTCCCGCCTGCGCGGGAACGACGGTTTAGCCCCAACCCATCAATACAATCTGGTTGAACTACCGGGCAGATCCCGGGGTCACAATTCCAGGCTGGGTCGCCGCCAGGTAGAGCGGGCCAGAATCGGGAACCTACTTTAAGAACCTTTCGGGAGCTTCCGCCATGAAAATAACCGACGTAGAGTGCCTGATCCTGGACCGCAGCTTCCCCTTCGTGCGCGTCTTTACCGACGAGGGTATAGTCGGCATTGGCGAATGCTTCCGCCGGCAGCCCGCTATCATCAAGGCTCTTATTGATGAACTGCTGAAGCCGGCCCTGGTGGGCAAGGACCCTGTTGACACAACGCTGCGCTTCAACGATATGCAGCGGGCCGCCAATGGGCTGGAAATGGGCGGCGCCATCTGGTGCGCGATTGCGGGAATTGACATAGCCCTGTGGGACATCAAGGGCAAGGTGATGGGAGAACCCATTTCCAGGCTGCTCGGCGGGGCATCGCGGGACAAAATCCGTATGTACGCCAGCTCCATGCGTCGGGATATGACGCCGGTGGAAGAGGCCCGCCGCGCCGCATCCTTTGTCGAAGAGGGCTACACTGCCTACAAGCTGCACAGCGCGGTCCCCGGGGCTATGGACGACACCGCCGACCACACCATCGCCACCGTCACTGAAGTACGAATGGCGGTGGGTGATGACATTGACATCCTGGTTGACGTAAACGGGGCCTACTCGGTGCACCGGGGCATTGAAGTGGGCAAGGCCCTGCAGGCCCTGGGCGTGTTCCACTTCGAGGAGCCCCGCCCCCACTATGACCTGGAAGGCCTGGCGGCCGTGGCCGACGCGCTGGATATTCCCATAGCCTCCGGGGAGATGATCTACACCCGTTTCGAGTACCGCGACCTCATCCTCAGGGGAAGGGTGGACATAATCCAGCCGGACATCGTGAAGGCGCCGGGCTTCACCGAATTCCAGAAGATCGCGGCCCTGTGCGAGGCATTCGGCAAGCCCATCACGGTCCACAATACCCAGCCTACAATCAGCACGGTGGCGCACCTGCATTTCTGCGCCGCCTACCCCATCGTGCCCTACGCCCAGGAATACAACATTGAACCCGTTACCATTCGCGACGAGATTTCGGTGCTTAAAGAGCCCCTGGAAGTCAAGAACGGTTACCTCGAAGTACCCACGGGCCCCGGCCTGGGTATAGAACTGGACGAGGAAGCCCTGCGAACCCTTTCCAGCCGTTAGTCTGCTCCCATCTGGAGCGCCATCCAGCCGAGCCGAATCTCCGCCATCCCACAGGAGACCCGTAACAGTGGGCGGAACAGTGGTAAGATACGGACACCAGGAAATAAGGTAAGTGCTGGGCGGCCGGTAGCAATCATATCTTCAGGAGGAATTACATGGATGTCAGCGAAGTAGCGGAAATGTTGATGGCCCAGGGCAAGCGGGTCTCGGTGGCTGAGGCCGATACTGCGGGACTCATCGGCTATCTGCTGGGCACCATCCCCGGCAGTTCCCAGTTCTTCCCGGGCGGCGTTATCGCCTACACCGGGGGCCTTAAGCAAAGCGTCCTCGGTGTTTCCGACGAACTCTACGACACCAAGGGCAGCGTCTGCGAGGAGATGGCCATTGCCATGGCCCGCGGCGTACTGGAGCTTACCGGCACCGACTATGCCGTCTCCACCACCGGCGTGACCGGCCCGGGCCAGGGACGTTCGTCCTTCCCCATCGGCACTTTCTACATCGGCCTGGCCGACGCCAACGGCAACGACGTGGCAATCCACCGCCAGTTCGACAGTGACCGGGACGGCAACAAGCGGGCTGCGGCCCAGGCTGCCCTCGACTTGCTGGGCGAGCGGCTGAAGGAAGGGCAGGGGGGTTAGGGAAGGGCTTGAACCTGAGCAAAGTACCGAAGGGTTCCATGTCTCAAGCTGGGAACGATTATAGCCCGCAGAAAAAGCAGTACCCCGGCGTCATCACCGGCTCAAGGCCGGGATAGGGCGATCCGGGGTTTCCAAGTAAATTTATACCATAATTTGCGAAATGCGTCAAACCGAATTTTTCAGTGAACTGCAGCGAGCTCTTTCTGCCAGCAGGCTTGAACCGTATTTGAGCCAAAGTACCCAGCGTGACACCGATGTGGCCCTTGCCACCTATCTGTGGAACCTGGCCTTGTGTGAGGGCTTGTATCCATCACTGCACGGAATCGAAGTCGCCCTCCGCAATAGCATACATGACGCAGCTTCGGAGAAATTTAGCAACGAATTCTGGTTCACAAGTCATTTGGTTGGCTACGAAAAGGAGACCATCGAGAAAATTGGACAGGACTTCTCCCGGCGGAACATTAAGGCGACTCCTGGAAAGTACATAGCAGAGTGCAACTTCGGCTTTTGGTTAAATCTCTTAATGGCGAATATGAGCACATATTATGGAGAAGTCTAGTAGGGGAGGTATTCCCGCATACCCCTCGCCGCTCAAGGGAAAGAAGTGCACTTCGCAGCCGCCTCGATGGCATTCGGCGTCTTCGTAACAGGGTATTCCATTTCGAACCGATTTGGAAATTACCATACCTGAAGCAGCGACACTCCGACATTTTGGAAACTATCGGCTGGATTAACCCGGTATTTAGAGAAATGACAGAACTGGTGGACCGGTTTCCCCAGGTATTTGACGATGGCCCAGCGGCCTACCAGGCAAGGCTTAAGACGTTGGGTCAGCTTCCTCAATCCGAGAGCGAAACGGCGATGCCGTCAAGAGGAAACGAAAATGAATGACGTTGCAGACTCACGTAACCGAATAATTCTGCTGGGACAGAACCTGTTTTTCCAGGCCAGGATAGAGACGGTGGCCGAGCCCCTGGGCTACTCGGTGCGCCAGGCCCACACCCAGGCCGACTTCTGGGAAACCTACACCGACGGTGAAACTGAACTGGTGCTGGTGGACCTGGAGGGAGACGCGGCCACCTGGAACGGCGTACTGGCAGCGCTGGGAGAGCGGGCTGGGGCAGATGCCAGCGCTGGCCCCCGCATCGTGGCCTTCGGGCCGCATGAGGATACGGCCTCCATGGAGCGGGCGGCAGCCCTGGGCGCGCAGCAAACCCTGAACAAGGGTCGCTTCAGCGCGACGCTGGGGGAGATCGTTGGGGGTGGGGGTTAGCTACCGCCCCTCCCACCCTGCGTAGGGCAACCTACTCCCTGAAGTGAGGCATCACCCTGTCCGCGAACAGTTCCAGGTTGGACCTGCGCCGCGGCCTCCGCAACCTGGAAC
>JAPPJA010000018.1 GCA_028874675.1 Chloroflexota bacterium | reverse complement strand
GTGGACCAGGGCGCCAGGGTTTTTGCCGCAGGCGACCAGGAAGGCACGATTCATGCCCCCACCGTGGTGGCCGACGTCCAGCCGGACATGAGAATTTCGCGCGAAGAGCTGTTTGGACCGGCCGTTGCGGTCAGCGCCTTCGAGGACATAGACGAAGCCATTTCCATGGCTAACGACTCCCGATTCGGCCTGTCTGCGGGTATTTTCACCCAGAACGTGGACTGGGCCATGCGCTTTGCCAGGGAGGTGCAGTCCGGCAACCTGCACATCAACTCCCACCCCCAATGGCGCGCCGACCTGATGCCCTACGGCGGGCTGAAGGACAGCGGCATGGGGAAAGAGGGCCCCGGATATGCCATCGAGGAAATGACCGAATTGAAAATGGTGGTTTTCCACCTCTAGCAGCGAAGGCTGCTCAGGAACTTCCAGCGCCCTGCTAAGGCAACGGCGCGGGGACGCCAAATCTGACAGGAAGGTCAAGGACTATTGGGGATAGAAATAATTGACAATCCGCCCCGGAGCGCCATGGTGGTAACGCCCCATCCCGACGACGCCGAGGGTGGCTGCGGCGGCACCATGGCCAAGTGGATTGCGGAGGCGGGCACGGAAGTGGTCGTGGTGATGTGCACCAATGGAGACAAGGGTACCAGCGACCGGGAAATGGCTCCCAAGCGCCTGGCCAAGATTCGTGAGAAGGAACAGCGTGACGCCTCGGCATACCTGGGCGTCAAGGATGTGGTGTTCTTCGCCCATCCCGACGGCACATTGAACGACGACCTGCAGTTCCGGGGTGAGGTCGTCCGGCAAATTCGCAGGTTCAAGCCGGAGCTGGTGTTCTGTATAGACCCCTTCCGGGTGGCCAGCCACACCCACCGCGACCATCGCATGAGCGGGCAGGTGGCGCTGGACGCAGCCTACACCTATGCCTGGAGCCCCTTATATTTCCCGGAGCAGATTACGGAGGAAGGCCTCGAACCCCACCAGGTCAGTGAAGCCTTTCTCTGGGGAACTGAAGCCGCCGACGTTTACGTCAACGTTGAGGGTTACCTGGAAGCGAAGTCAACGTCTTTGAGCCTTCACGTCAGCCAGATGCGCCAGCGCACACCGGCGGACCGGCTGGAGCGTATCGAACGTGGCTGCGCCCGGCAGGGAGAAGCGGCCGGCCTGGCTTATGCCGAAGGGTTCCGTCGCGTGAGGTTCGACCTGGGCACCCTGGACTGGCGCCTCCTCAATGCATAGGAGTCAGTCGGACCCTTCACCGGCAGGAATCTGAAGAGTACCCAGAAGGAAAGGAGGGGACAATGCCATTTACGAGACTATACACCGGAAGTGACGGTAAGTCCTATATCGAAGAAATGGACCCGGAGACCCATCCTACATTGCAGGAACTGCTGGCGGCCACGGGAATTTCATTCAGCATCGCCCAGCCTGGCCACTTCAGCGACTGGCATACCGCGCCTCGCCGCCAGTTTGTAATAACGCTTTCGGGGGAGGGCGAAATCGGCTTGGCCGACGGCTCACTGCACAAGTTCGGTCCGGGCCACGTCAGCCTCGTAGAGGACGTAACCGGGGAGGGCCATACAACCCGGGTGTCCAGCGAAGTTCCCCCCATAACGGCCACGGTAAGATTGGAAGACTAGAATTCCTCGTACCTGCCGGGGCAAGGATTTTTGAACAGGCTGCCGAAACACCGGCAGCCTGTCTTGCTTCAATATTCCTCGTCCAGCTCTCCGGGGAAGACCGCGCCATCCTCGGTAAAGAGGACTCCCTGCGCCCGCATTATTGATGTTGAGTTGCTGCGGGCTATGGCACGCAGGATGTTCGAGATAATCCCTGTGTTCTTTCGCACATCCTTTTTCGGGGCCGGAACCACAACCTCGGGAATGTCGTCCAGCAGACCCCACTGCGCCGGCAGCGACTTCGCTGGCAGCAATTTTCGCGGCGCCATTATGTAATGGTAGTCGGCAATGGCCAGGAAGCTGGAGTCGTGGAATTTGACGCTGAAGGTGGCGACCCGGTCCTGGTAGGTCTGCTCTTCCTTGCGCAGCCGCTGGTAGTCGGCCAGGGCCAGCTGATAAGACGGTTCCAGCTCCCAGTCTTCCGTCCTGGCTTCCTGGGCATACCTGGTAGCCTGGGTCAGGGTGCGACGCGCCAGCCTGCCCCTTCGCAGCAGGGGCTCGTTCAGGTCCTTGAGGGCCGCCAGGTCGGAATGGGTATGGTTGTCGCGGGCGAAGTCGGCGCGGCTGGCCTTGACCTCGACAATGTAGATGGTATTCCCCGGGCCCACGGCCGCCAGGTCCACTATCCGGCCGCCGGGACCTTCCAGCTTTACCTCGAAACCGATGCAGCGACAGCCGGCGAAGGTGTAGAGCCACTCCCAGGCCGCCCACTTCAGGGAATAGGTCAGCTTGCTCTCGTTGCCCCTCTTGAAGGCCAGGCCGCTAGGCTGGGGCTCCCTGGTCCGTCTCCTCACGTCCTCTGCTGCCACCCTCATCCACCCCTCACCGGTACCTGGGGAACCCGCTTTCTCCGCTTGGGGCCCGCTACACTGTTGGTTCTTGCGGCCCTTAGTTGCTGTCCTGGATTGCCTGGATGATGCTCTTTAGCTGCCCCTGCTCTGCATTGCCCCTGACGGCCACCGTAAGACCGATTTCATCCACCAGCCCACCGTAACGTTCAAGAATTGCCGGGGCAATCTCGTCGTATTCTCCAACCACGGCAAAGGCGCCCAGAATATCGTCCGTAATCAAGTCTCCCATTTCATCCCACCTGCCCTCAAGGGACATCTGGTGCAGCCTGGGACAGATTTCCTGGAAACCGTGGCATTCCAGGACCGGCAGGTAGGTCCGGGTAGAGGCATAGAAGGCAATGCGGCGACGGGCATCCAGTTTTGCTTCATTGATGGCCTGCCGGTTGGGGCCCGTGACGATGAACCCGCCTCCGCTTATGGTCACGTCGGCCGAATTGCGGCCCGCTTTCATTGCGCCGGCGGCGATGTTGGGCCGGACCACCTGCCGCACGTAATCCGCCGATGTGAAGGTGTGCAGAACCAGGCCGTCACTAACTTCGCCGGCCACCCGGCAGTTGTAGGCGTTTACCGCCGCATTGAATATGGGTGGATGCGGGTGGGTCCCCGGTCCCGGGCTGAAGAAGGGGGTCATCAATGAGAAGTTGTAATGATCCCCGGAGAAATTGAGGCGGTTCCCACTGTCCCAGGAGTCCCATATCTGGCGCAACGAACGGATGTACTCTCGAAGCCTGGGCCCCGGTGCCCTCCACTCGGTGGAAAAACGGCGCTCAATGTGCCCCTTTACCTGGGTGCCCAGGCCCAGCCGGAATCGTCCGCCGGAGAGGTCCTGCAGATCCCGGGCGGTGTAGGCCACCACCATGGGTGAACGGGGAAAGGCGATGGCGACGTGGGTCTCCAGGGTCACCCGCGAGGTAGCCGTGGCGGCCAGGGTCAGGGCCAGAAAGGGGTCGTGGGCGGTCTCGTTGGCGGATACGCCGTCATAGCCCATGGACTCGGCCCACGCCGCCTCCGACGGGACAGCCCGGACATCCCTGGAATTAAGGTGGTAGATTACCCGCATCACGTACGCCGCACGGCCGCTGGCCGTTGCCTCCCCTTACTCCGCGGCAACTTCCTGGTAGAGCCTGTCCGTCTTGGCTGCCATTATGAAATCGTTACGGTGCAGGTTGCGAATCTTATGAGTCCACCAGGTCACTCCAACCCGGCCCCACTCGGTAACTATCTTGGGATGATGACCCTCGGACTCCGCCAGGCTGCCTACGGAGTTGGTGAAGTCCAGCGCTTGCTGGAAATTCGAGAACTGGAAGACCCGGTCAAGTTTTGGTATTCCCGAGTCATCCAGCAGGTCCCAGTCCGCCACCGTTGGCTGCAGTTCCTTCACCTCTTCGTCGGTAACCGAGGGGGAATCTCTGCGGCAGGCGACGCATTTCTCTTGATAAAGTTCAGACATACTGGCCTCCTGCGAAATTGGCAGCTAGCCTCTCATTCCGGGCACAACTGCCCAGAAACGTAATTCTAGCACAGTAGTGGCACCTGACAGACCCTCCCGGCAAGGGGAGTTGGGCGGCTTCAGTTCCCTGCGCTTCCACTTGCCGATTTGGGCTGGACACAAGCTCTGACGGCTTTTCGTATTGAGGAAGAACCGGGGTCAGGAGTATAGTCATCCCATAAACCACCGGTGCGACATAAGAGTGGAGGTGAGAAGCGATGTTGTTTGGCGCAATAACCAACTCCTGGCGCAACCAGTTGTTGGAACGGGACCTGGCAGACCTGATTTCCGAGGCCGAAGCGCGGGGTTCCCGGCACATTGAGCTCAGGCAGACCTGCCTGGGCAATTGCGAAGCCGGCCAGGGTGAGGACTGGCGCCCCAACCTTGATGGCCTGCAAGCGATTGTTGACCGCTTTACCGGCCTGAATTTCGACCTCGCCATGGCGTTGCCCTGCCTCAGCCAGGCTGTGGATTCCGGGGGCGAGCAGTTCCAGATGGCCCTTGCCGGAGCCAGGATCGTAGGGCGGGAGAACCCTCACCTGCGGCTGGTTGACCCCAGTCCCTCTGAAGGGCGTTGGGAGTCGCCAGAGGACATTCCGGCCCAGGCGTTGAATCTGGCCAATCTGGCCCGCGAAGCCGCTAGCCAGGGAGTGGTCCTTTCCCTGGAAAACTCGGGCCAGACCATCGGCGGCATGGCAATCCTGGTGGAGGAGTGCCGAAAGCAGTTGACCGGAGAGGAGGCCGGATTCCTGGGCCTGTGCCCCGATCCCACCAACCAGCTGCGCCGCTTTCCCGACAGCGACCCCCTGGCAGACCTGGATTCCCTGCCGCTGGATATGTTGAAGATTGTCCACTTCAAGCAGGCCCGGGGTGGAGACCCTCACCCCTCAGTAGATACGGGAGACCTGGACTGTGGCGAAATGCTCCGTTTGCTGGAGGCAAAGGGCTACCAGGGTCCGGCCATAATGGAAATTCCGCCCCATCCCGATGTATTTGACAACCTTACCGACAGCTACGACTTCCTGGCAGCGGCGTCCAGCCAGTAAAGCCAGGCAAAAACCTCCCCATGCTATACTGGAGTCCGCCCTTTGGCGGGCTCCATTTCTGGTTCCGGATTGGAGGAAACAAGGCGACCCGTGAACGACTTCAGCAGCTATACAGTTTCCATCCACTACGACCGGCGGCTTTACCGCCAGGACATCGCCGGGTCCATTGCCCACGCCAGGATGCTGGCCCGGCAGGGCATCATTCCAGCCGAGGACGCCGAGACCATTGTTTCCGGCCTGAAGTCAGTGGAGCAGGAAATAGAAGCAGGGGATTTTCCCTGGGAGCCAGCCCTGGAAGACCTGCACATGAATATCGAGCGGCGCCTGACCGACCTGGTGGGGCCCGTCGGCGGGCGTCTCCACACCGGCCGCTCCCGCAACGACCAGATAGCCCTGGATATGCGGCTATACACCAGGGAAGCGATTCGCGAGACGGTTGACGGCATAAGAGGCCTGCAGCGGGTCTTGGTGGGGCTTGCCGAGAAGCACCAGGACCTGCTGATGCCCGGCTACACTCACCTGCAGCGCGCCCAGCCCGTGCTTTTCGTTCACCATATGCTGGCCTACTTTGAAATGTTGCAGCGGGACGCGGGGCGCTTCAGGGACTGCTACCGGCGGACTGATGTGCTGCCCCTGGGCAGTGGGGCCCTGGCCGGCGTTCCCTATCCCACGGACCGGGAGTTTGTGGCCCGTGAATTGGGATTCGGGAGCATATCCGCCAACAGTATGGATGCCGTGTCGGACCGGGACTTTCTCCTGGAGTACCAGGCAGCGGCATCCGTGTGCATGATGCATCTGTCCAGGTTTTCCGAGGAGATAGTCATCTGGTCCAGCCGGGAGTTTGATTTCATAAGGCTTTCGGACGAATTCACCACGGGCAGCAGCATAATGCCCCAGAAGCGCAATCCCGACTTTGCCGAACTGGCCCGCGGCAAGACGGGAAGGGTGTACGGGCACCTGATGGCGTTGTTGACCCTGATGAAGGGGCTGCCCCTGACTTACAACCGGGACTTGCAGGAGGACAAGGAAGGGTTCTTCGACAGCGTGGACACGCTGCTGACTACTCTCCAGGTTTACCAGGGGATGCTTTCCGGGGTCCGGGTAAACCAGGAACAGGTAACGCGGCTGGCCGGAGAAAGCTACATGCTGGCCACTGACCTGGCAGACTACCTCGTCGGCAAGGGGGTGCCTTTCCGGGAAGCCCACGGTGTGATGCGGCGCTTGTGCGCCCACTGCGAACAAGAGGGCAGGGACCTGCAGGAGCTGTCCCTGGCTGAGTATCAACAGTTCTCAGGCCAGTTTGACGAAGGCGTTTACGAGATTACCGCCCTGGCATCGGTGGCGGCTCGGGACAACCCGGGGGGCACGGCCCCAAACCGGGTTGCCGAGGGACTGCAGCGGGCCCGGGAAGCCCTGGAGGCGGCTGCCAATGACTTCTGAATCCCGCATTCTGATTGCGCCGTCGATACTGGCCGCGGACTTTGCCAGCCTGGGCGCCCAGGTGGAGGAGGCAACTGCGGCCGGGGCGGACCTGATCCACGTGGACGTTATGGACGGCAAGTTCGTCCCCAACATCTCCTTTGGGGAGGTGGTAATCGACGCGGTCCGCCGCCACACCGATTTGCCCTTGAACATTCACCTCATGGTTGAGGAACCCGGCAACCTGATGTCATCCTTCCTGAAAGCTGCCAGCGATCAGGTTATTGTCCATGCCGAGGCTTGCACCCACCTGCACCGGACGGTGTTCCAGGTGAAGGAACAGGGCGCGGAGGTCGGTGTGGCAATCAATCCGGGCACTCCGATAGCTGCCGTGGAGGAAGTCCTGCCATTTCTGGATATTGTGCTGGTCATGACGGTCAATCCGGGATTTGGAGGTCAGAGCTTCATTACCGAAGCGGTGGACAAGATGCGGCGGCTGCGAGACATGATTGAGTATAAGGGCTACAGCGCCCAGATTGAGGTTGACGGGGGCATCAAGGCCGATGATACGGCACGGGACTCGGTAAGGGCCGGGGCAACTATTCTGGTGGCAGGGACCGCCATCTTCAATCGGGATGAGACGGTTTCAGCGGCGATGGGGCGGATGCGCGGTTGCCTTTGCGGCCTGCGGCCGGGTAATTGAAGAGTCCACGCCGCCGCCGAAAGGACTTCAACGACAAAGAGCCCAGAAATGTTCTGGGCTCTCAATTTTTCCGGTCTCCAGGTTTTCAGGTGCGCTGGCCGGGTTGGGTTAGAGAATCGCGGCCTTTCCCTTTTGCCGTGGCGGCTTATGAAGGGTGCGCAGGCACCGGCTGCAAATTTTGACCCGCTGGACCTTGCCGTTCAAAGAGATGGTCTGCTTGTGGACGTTAGCCTTGAACCGCGTCTTGGTGTGGCGGTTGGAATGGCTTATGTTGTTGCCGGACATACCGGACTTCTTGCAAAGCTGGCACTGCATAAACGAAATGTCATCCTTTAGGGGTAATAACCAGATTACCATACTTAACGAGGCCAAACAACCCGGTTTTGGTCCGGCTTGACCGGCTAATTTGCGCCTGGTGCAGGTGGGCCAACTACACTCTCGCGGGACCCGTTTGTTGCCCGCTGGCCATTGGTTCCGGCATAATGCGCCGCATCCGCAAGTTTGCCAACATGAAGCTATCCTGGAGGAACGAAATGGCCGCACAGATTCCTACTGAAGAAGAGGTACTGTCCTACTTTCAGAAGTTCTCCAACTGGGGTCGCTGGGGGGACGATGATGAACTGGGTACACCCAACCTGATAACTCCGGACAAGACGAAGCGAGCGCTGGCCACGGTCCAGGAGGGCACGACTGTGTCCCTGGCGCGCACCGTCATGTTTGAACCCAGCCTGGACGCGCCGGCTCCGCCAGTTCACTTCATGGTAGAAAGCGGCGAGGGATGGGCCAGCGGTGACAAGGTCAGCAGCCGTCCCAACGCTGCCGCCATTGACTACTTCGGGATGATTTTCCACGGGTACACCGTTACCCACGTGGACAGCCTCGCCCACTTCTTCTGGGAGGGCAAGACCTACAACGGCAAGCCGGCGCACCTGGTCTCCACCAGCATGGGGGCCACTGTCTGCTCGGTGGAGGCGGCCAGGAACGGATTCGTGAGTCGCGGCGTGCTGGTTGATGTACCCCTGGTCCGTGGCATTGACTGGCTGGAAAGGGGCGAAGGAGTAATGCCTGAAGACATCCTGGCCGCCGAGGAGAAGTGCGGATTCAAGGTTGAGGAGGGAGACATCCTCCTGGTGCGAACCGGACAGCTTCACCGACGAAACGTTGAAGGACCCGTTGAGAGGTCCGCCGGCTCCACGGCCTGCCAGGCCGCCTGCCTTCCCCTGTTCCACGAGCGAGGCATCGCCGTGCTGGGGTCCGATACTGGCAACGACGTCAGTCCCGCCCAGTATTCGCGGGTATTGCAGCCCATCCACCAGGTGGGAATCACGGCCATGGGTCTGTGGATCCTGGACAACGCCAATCTTGATGACGTGGCGGAGGCGTGCAAGGAGCGGAACCGGTGGGAGTTCATGGTGTCCATCGGGCCGCTGCGCCTGCATAACACCACCGGGTCCCCGGTGAACCCCATCGCCGTGTTCTAGAGTCCCTAAAGT